>NZ_JBGCAQ010000013.1:0-278703 GCF_041261405.1 Streptacidiphilus sp. EB103A
GGTTGATAGGCCGGATGTGGAAGCCCCGCAAGGGGTGGAGCTGACCGGTACTAATAGGCCGAGGGCTTGACCATAGCTGCTACGCGTCCACTGTGTTGTTCTGAAGTCACGGCCATATGCTCCGGCTGGTCAACTTCATAGAGTTTCGGTGGTCATAGCGTGAGGGAAACGCCCGGAAACATCCCGAACCCGGAAGCTAAGCCTCACAGCGCCGATGGTACTGCAGGGGGGACCCTGTGGGAGAGTAGGACGCCGCCGAACAACCATTCCAGGCAAGCCCCCTGACCACCGGTCAGGGGGCTTACCTGCGTTCCCCCACCACGATCCGGGGAGGCCGGGCGCCGCCACGGGCCGGCGGCAGCTGCAGGTGGCTTACATGGCGCCACCGATGCCGCCCGCCCCCGCCCGTGGCTTGTTGCTGCTGCTCGCTCCGCTCGCGGGCCAACAACAGCGGGGGAACCAGGCCGAGGCGGGGCGCCGTTCCCGGGCTGGGGGTCGCGGGTGGGGCGTGCGGAAACGGTCCTGCGGCAGGGCTTCGGGCGAACCGGGGTCACTTCCGGGACGCCGGGTCACTTCGGTACACGAATACCCGGACGAATCGGGCATAACGGCACGATCAAGTGACACCCTGTCCCAAAAGTGACCCCGGTTCGCCCCCGGGCCCGGCTTATCGGGTCACTGCCCATGCTTTTGGGTCACTCCCCCGACGCCGGAACCGGACATAGCGGGCAGAATCCGTCGGACCAGTGACCCGAACGTATGGGCAGTGACCCCAAAACCACCCCCGGCCCCGGCAGGAACGTTTCTGCACGCCCCCACCCCAACCGCCCCGCCGCCCGGCAACGGTGCCCCGCCCCTGCCCCGGCTCCTCGTAGTTGCCGCGAGCGGAGCGAGCCGCCCCAGCCACCCACACACCAACGTGCCCCATGGAAGTGATGGTGGTTCAGCGGGAGCGAACACGCACGTCAGAGACGGCGTCGGGACGGGGGCTCGGCAGCCAAACGCACCCCGCACCCCACGCCATCCCACCCCGCTCAAGTGCCCGTTCCCCCCTGGCGCAGAAGAGTGGAGTGCGGCGGAAGTGGTGTGAGCCAGGCTGCTCTGTGGCAACGGATGTGACCGCTCGGCCCCGTACGAGGGGCCGCTCAGCGAGAGGACATCCATGCGATCCGGACGACTCGTCGGTGCGGGCTTGGCAGCGGTGGCACTGACAGCCATCTTCGTCAGCCCCGCCCAAGCCGACACCCTTCCCGAGACCGTGTCTGCCACCGGCTCCCCAAGCGGCGTGTCCGCGATCTGCCCCCAAGGCTTGCGCCCGGCCACTCCCTTCACGATCACCAACGGCGACGGCACCCCGCTCGGCAGGAACCAGCGATGGGATTGGAGGGACAGCCTGGACGGCAATGGCTTCATGGTCTGGATCAGCGGTTACCTCAACTCGCCGCCCCCGCCCCCCAGCATCACCCTGACGGTCTCCTGTATCTGCTGAGCCCCCAGCAACGGAGGGCGTGCGGTGACGGTAGCTACTGCCGCACCCCCTCTGGCTTCTCGCGGTCGGCCCGCGAGGCGGAGCCGAGCCACCCCAGCCACCTGCGCATCGACGTGCCCCACGGAAGTGATGGTGGATCACCGGGAGCGAATACACAACGGTTGCTCGGCAACGGGACGGGGGCTCGGCAGCCAGACGTACCCCGCGCCACCCCCCTGTCCCGCACCCCACCGCCACCGGCTATCGCCGCAGGTGGGAGCCGTTGGGGGAGCGTGCGCCCGATGCTTTGGCAACGGGGTGTCCGGTCGAGGTCCGCCAAGTAGGTTGCAAGAGCGGTCCGCGGCCGCGAATGTGTCGGTAACTGTGTTGAACGGCACCATACTTGGAGGCGAATCAGACGATGACCGACGAGGGCTCAGCCCCATCCGCGACCTCGAGCTCGGCCTCGAGCTCGGCCTCGAGCTCGGCCTCGACTTCGACTGAAGGTCCGGCCGGTCCACTGCCGGGTGTCTACCGGGTCGACCCGGACCAGACGGTGATCCGATTCCGGGCCCGTTCCATGTTCGGCCTGGTCCCGGTGAAGGGCACATTCACGGTCGGGCAGGGGGAGTTCACCGTTGCCGAGGATGTCGCCGCGTCGACGATCGACGTATCCGTGCCGGCGGCGAGCTTCGCGAGCGGCAACGCCAAGCGGGACGAGCACATCCGCTCTTCCGACTACCTGGAGGCGGCTGCCCACCGCACGATCGTGTTCCGCAGCGCGAGCGTCCAGCAGGGAAGCGGGATCACCGCGCCCGGTGAGCTCACCGTCCGTGGTGTGACGCAGCCTTGCGTTCTGACCATCGCCGAAGTGACCGGCGATGACAAGACGGTGACGGCGAAGGCAACCACGACGGTTGACCGTTATGCCTTCGGGCTGACCAAGCAGAAGGGGATGGTCGGGCGGCAGACCATCCTGGAGATCGAGGTCGTCGCCGTCCGCGAGTCCGAATCGGCCCCGGCGGAGGCTTCGAGCGAGGCCTCGGCCGAAGCGCCGGCGGAGACCCCGGCCGAACCCCTCGCCGAGGCAGCAGCCGAGACGGCAGCCGAGACCGCCGACGAGGCCGAGGCCCCTGCCGAGACCGCATCCGAACCGCCGGCCGAGAGTTCGACCCCCGATCAGCCCCTGAGCTGAAGCTCGGGCTGAACCGGGTGCCGTGGTCGGCGCTCGGTGGCCCAGAGCAGCAGGCCCGCCGTGGGGAGTGCCGCGCCGAGGGTGGCGACTGCCGTCCACCCGTCGGCGCGGTAGACCGTGGAGGCGAGTTGCGAGCCGAGCGCGCCGCCGAGGAAGAAGATGGCCATGTAGGCGCTGTTGAGACGGGCGCGGGAGTCCGGGTCGAGCTGGAAGATGACGTGCTGGCCCAGGATGAGGGTGGTCTGCACGGCCATGTCCAGCAGGATCGCTGCCGCGCCGAGGGCGATGATGCTGTGCCGGCCGACGCCGGCCAGGCCGAAGGCGAGGGCGGCGGTGAGCAGCGCCGCCGCCGTCATCGGCCGGACCAGGCCCCGGTCGGCCCAGCGTCCGGCCAGCGGCGCGACCACCACGCCGCCCGCGCCGACCAGGGCGAACAGTCCCACGCCCAGCTGGTTGTAGTGGAACGGCGCACTGGTGAGGACAAAGGAGACGGTGGTCCAGAAGGCACTGAACGCCCCGAACATGGTCGCCTGGTAGAGGGCTCGCCGTCGCAGCGCCGGGTGCTGCCGCACCAGCCGGGCGGTGGAGCGCAGCAGTTCCGGGTACGGCACACCGGTGCTCGGGTGGCGGGTCGGCAGGGCCGCACGCAGCACCAGGGCGAGGGCGGCCATCAGCCCGGCCGAGGTGAGGTAGACGACGCGCCAGTCGGTGGCCTCCGCGAGCAGGCTGCCGAGGGTGCGGGAGAGCAGGATGCCGGCCAGCAGCCCGCTCATCACCTGCCCGACTATGCGGCCCCGGATGTGACCAGGTGCCAGGTCGGCGGCGAACGGCACGAGGATCTGGACGACGACGAGAGTGGTGGCGAACAGCAGCACCGCGACGAGCAGGACGGCGAATCCGGGTGCGGCGCCGGCCACGACCAGCGAGACGGTGGTGATGCCCAGCAGCACGGTGACGAGCCGTCGGTTCTCCACCCGGTCGCCGAGCGGGACGATGAACAGCAGGCCCAGCGCGTAGCCGATCTGACTGATGGTCACAAGCCACCCGGCGGTCGCCGCGTCGATGCCGAAGACCTGACGCAGACTGCTGAGCAGCGGCTGGGCGTAGTAGAGGTTGGCGACGGTCAGTCCGCAGGAGACTGCCAGGAGCAGGACCAGCCAGCGCGGGGGTTCTCCCGTCCCGGTCGTGGGGAGTACAGCCTCGGCGTTGGTGAACTCGGCGGCGGCGGTGGTGGACTCGGGCGGCTGGGACACGCGTGTTCTCTCCCTCAGCGGCGGCAGTCTGGGAACCGGTTAAACAGGTTCCAGAGGCTACCAGTTAAACCGGTTCGCGCAGTAGTGTGTCCCGCATGACGGTCACTACCCGTGCGGCTGGGGACACAGCGGACAGAGGGGCGGAGGTGGTCCGCTTCCGGGAGGGGGCGGGCAGGCTTTCACTCGACTTCATTCGTACCCTCCGGTACCGGGGCACCCTCGGCTCCGTCGAGGAACTGGCCGATGTGACGGCCCTGGTGGCCTGGATCGTGCAGTGCGGACCGTGCCCGTTGCCGCTGGACCCCGAGCTGGTCAGGCCGACCGACGTACGGGATGCACGGAGTCTGCGGGAGGCGATCCACGAGCTGATCGCGGCCGGACGCAGCCCCGGCGGGGTGAGCTCGTCGAGCTTCCTGTCACGTGAACTGGTCAACCGGGCGGCGGCCGTCGCGACGCCGACACCACGGGTGGACCCGTCGGGGGCGCTGCTCTGGATCGCCGTCGATCCGGTCGCGGCCACGCTGTCACTGGTGGCGCGGGACGCCGTCGACCTGGTCACCTCCCCGGCGATCGCACGGGTGCGGGAGTGCGCCGATCCGACCTGCGGGGCGCTGTTCGTCGACAACTCCCGGCCGGGGAAACGGCGCTGGTGCTCGATGGGCGCCTGCGGCAATCGGGCGAAGAAGAGCACGATCCGCAGCAAGGCCGCGCAGAACAAGGACCAGGGGAAGGGCAAGGGGACGACGGGCGGCCCGGTCTGATCCGGAGCCGCTACGGCTGCTGCTGCCCGTCCTGCGGCCCCGGCCCCGCCTCCGGGTGCAGCTGAACGCCCGCCTGCTCGGCCAGGGCCAGGTCCAGGCTCTCCCGACGGATCCGTCGGTCCAGGTACAGCAGGCCGTTGGTCAGCGGGGTCAGTGGCAGGACGAGCACCATCACGACGGCGAAGCCGATGCCCATCGTCAGGTAGAAGAAGGCCAGGGCGCCGAAGCCGATGTGCGGCATGATGGCGCTGTCAGGGGTTCGCGAGAGCTGGCCGAACACCGGCAGCGAACCGATCACGACGGCGGGCACCAGGATGAGCTGGCCGGCGACCGAGCCCACCAGGCCGACCAGGTAGGGGATGCCGAAGCTGCGCCACCAGGCGCCCTCGTTGAGCTTCCAGGCCCGGCGCAGCGCGGCGATCGGCCGTTGGTTCTCCAGCACCGCGACGGGGATCACCAGCACCAGCCGCACCGTCACATACATCGCCGCCGCCATCACCGGCAGCCAGAACAGCAGCAGGGTCGCGCCGAAGACCGCATCGCTCTGCGCGGCGGCCCCGAGGCCCGCGACCAGCAGCCCGGTCGCCACCACCGCGGCAGCGGAGGCGCCGACGGTGAGCAGCAGGGAGATCCCGAGCACCCGCCACAGATGCGGCCGCGACTCGCTCCACACCTGCCGCACCGTCACCTTCCGCCCCAGGACGGCATGGCGCAGTACGGTCGTGCAGGTGGTCGAGCACACCAGGTAGCAGGCAAGCCCACCGAGCGCCGCGACGAGAAAGCCGCCGGCGCTGAAGCCGATGAGAGTGAGGCTCTGGCCGCTGCTCGGGCTGAAGTAGGCGTCGTCGCGGGCCGCGACGTAGATGCTCTGCAGCGGGCTGTAGGCGAAGGCGGCCAGGACGCCGAAGAGCAGGGCGCTGCCGAGGGCGGTCAGCAGCAACGGGACGTAGACCGCCAGGAAGTGGCGGCGCAGAGTGCCGAAAACGCCGCCGAAGACGTCCCCCACGGAGAGCGGGTGCAGCGGGATCACGCCGGGCTTGGGCGGGGGCGGGGGCGGCGGTATGGGGATGTACCCCCACCCGGGGGGACCGGGGTAGCCGGGGTAACCGGGACCGCCAGGAGCCCCGCCGGGCCCACCCCCGCCGGGCCAGCCGCCCGGACCCCCGCTGGTGGCCCCGCCGCCGGCCGGGCCACCCCACCCCGTGTTGCCGCTCATCGCCCCGCTGCTCTCTTTCACTCGTGACCCGTCCGGCACGCCCCACTGCGCGTCCCGCGTCCCACGCCGGTGGAGTCATGAGCGTACGGGAGCGCCTTCCGTCGACGAACCTTCGATGCGGAAGCGTTGTGCGGGCTTTCGGTCCGCGAGCAACAGCAGTTCGCCCTTGTCCAGGGCCCCGGGGGCGGACGCCGACTCGCACTCCGCCGGACCGGACCCGAGCGCGTGCAGCAGGCTGTCGATGCCGGGGGCAGGCAGCGGGCCGAGCACGGCGCGGGCGTCCGCACTTGTCCACAGGCTGTGGACGGCGCGCTCGTCCCACCGCAGCCGGGCCTGCTCGGGGGAGCGGAAGACGGCGACCCCCGCCAGGCCCAGCGGGCCGCCACGGGCCATCAGCTCGGGCAGACCGGGGAACGGGGCGACCGCGGCCGTGTTGTCGAGCACGCACAGCAGTGGTGGGTCGAGCCGACCGGAAGATGACCGTACGGCCATGCGCCGGCCGCGCTCGACCACGTCTTCCACGAGCGCGCTCAGCAGGGGCATCACGCTGCGCTGGGCACTGCCTGCGAAGCCGGCGCTGCCTGCGGAACCGTTACTGCCGACCCTGGTCTCGGTGGCGCGACCCAGTACGTAGAGAGTTCCCCGATGGCGCAGCAATGACTCCACATCAAGGCTGTCTGTTGCCGAGGAGGAAGCGGACGGCGCGCAGGCCTGCTGCACCTGGAGCTCCGACAGCGACTCGAGAGCGCCGCCGATGCGCTGGAGCGCGGAGTCGCGCAGCTCGGTGGAGTGGGTGAGCACCGTCTGCAGCTCGCCGTCCCAGCCGTCCGCAGCGGTGTGCGGGTCGGCGTTGCGCAGGATGCCCAGGGCCTCCTGGCGGTTGGTGCCGGAGGCCCAGCGGTGGATGTGCCGGAACGGGCGTCCGTCCAGCGCGGCCGCGTGCAGCCAGCAGCGGAGCACGGTCTGTGCGGTCTCCTGGATGCTGCGCTCTTGCGAGGCGCTGGAGGAGCTGGTGGAGCCGTCGCCGCGGGCGGTCGGGGCAAGCAGCGCGCGGGCCCGGGCCGAGGCGACGGCAGGGTCGTCACAGTGGTCGTGCGGGGCCCAGCGGACCCGGACGTCGGGATCGTCGAGGGCGTCGACCAGTCGCAGCGGATCGTAGAGGCGGGCGTCCCGGTGCGCGGGGCGGGCCTCCCAGAGGGCGAGGTCGTCGGTGACGACGAGGACGGCCCCGGTGGCGGTCTCGACGGCCCGCTGCAGCAGCCGGCGGCGGTACGGGGCGGCGCCGGCGTCGGGCACCAGCAGCGCGGTCATTCCCGTGGGGAAGGCGAAGGGCCGAGCGGCGGGGGCCGGTTCAGGAGCAGCAGGCGGAGGCTCGCTGACGGCTTTGTAGATGGAGACGGGGGCGACCGGCGCGGTCCGGGGCTCGGGTACCGGCGCGGCTGCGGGTACGGGTACAGGCGCGGTCGCCACCCCTCCGGTTGCCGAATGCACCTCATACGCCCGCTGCGCCTGCCGCGCGCTGCGCAGCCGCATCCACGCCGTCAGTATCGTCAGCGCCAGCGCGATCAGCAGCGCCAGCAGCACGAAGAAGGCGGACCAGAACGCCGTCGGCGACGGCAGTTGCGCCGCCGGGGTTCCCGGCCAGGCCGCGCCCATGCTGTTGGGCTTGGTGGCCAGGCTGCGGATCGCCGTCGGCGTCCCGCCGAACGGCAGCGGATGCGGCAACCGGCCATGCGTCACCAGCGCGCCCAGCGCCGTGGACAGCCACACCAGCGTGGTCGTGCCGAGCAGGGTCGCCAGCACGCCGACGATGGCCCCGTCCGGTATGCCCCGCCGTGGCGGCACGGCGGGGCTCCTGCCGTCCCCGGCCCCGCCCCCGTCCCAGTTCCTTGCGTCCCCCCGCCGCCCCTGGCTGCCCGGCTGCATCGACGACATCATGCCGCCGGGTCGTCCGCGAGCTGTTTGGAAGCCCGGGTGCGTTCGATGATGGCGTCCTCCGTCATCGCGCGGTCGGTGAAGACGAGCGGTCTCTCGTGCTCGGTGATCAGGTGCTTCACGACCTGGACGTTGCCGTTGACGTCCCACACCGCGATACCGGGCGACAGGGTGGGGATGATCTCCACCGCCCAGCGCGGCAGGCCCAGCACCCGCCCGGTGGCCCGGGCCTCGTCGGCCTTCTGCATGTAGATGGTCCTGGTCGAGGCCATCTTCAGGATCGCCGACGCCTCCTTGGCGGCGGCGCCGTCCATCACGTCCGAGAGGTGGTGCACCACGGCCACGAACGACAGGCCAAGACGCCGGCCGAACTTCAGCAGCCGCTGGAACAGCTGGGCCACGAAGGGCGAGTTGATGATGTGCCAGGCCTCCTCGACCAGGAAGATGCGCTTCTTCCGGTCCGGCCGCAGCCAGGTGTGTTCCAGCCAGACGCCGACGATGGCCATCAGGATCGGCATGGCGATGGAGTTGCGGTCGATGTGCGACAGGTCGAAGACGATCAACGGCGCGTCGAGGTCGATGTCGGTGGTCGTGGGCCCGTCGAACATGCCCCGCAGGTCGCCGTCGACCAGCCGGTCCAGGACCAGGGCGACGTCCAAGCCCCAGGTCTGGATGTCCTCCAGGGAGACCCCCAGCGCGTCGACGGAGTCGGTGTTGGGGGAGCGCAGCGTGTCGATGATGTCGCCGAGGATCGGCTGGCGCTCGGTCCTGGTGGCGATGACATGGGCGTGCGCGGCCTTCAGTGCGAATCCGGCCCGCTCGTCCAGGCCGCGGCCCATGGCCACCTCGATGATGGTGCGCAGCAGCGCCAGCTGGCCGGTCAGGGTGATCGCCGGGTCCAGCGGGTTGAGCTTCACCCCGCCGTTGAGGGCCGCCTGGGGGTCCAGCCGCACCGGCGTTATTCCCAGCGCCCGGGCGATCAGGTTCCACTCGCCGACGCCGTCCTCGCCCTGGGCGTCCAGCACCACCACCTGGCGGTCGCGAAAGCGCAGCTGGCGCAGCACATACGTCTTCTCCAGCGCTGACTTGCCGTTGCCGGACTCGCCGAGCACCAGCCAGTGCGGGGCCGGCAGCTGCTGCCCGTACAGCTGGAACGGGTCGTAGACGTAGCCCTTGCCGCTGTAGACCTCCCGGCCGATGATCACCCCGGAGTCGCCGAGACCGGGCGCCGCCGTCGGCAGGTAGACCGCCTGGGCCTGGCCGGTGGAGGTGCGCACCGGGAGCCGGGTGGTCTCCATCTTGCCGAACAGGAAACTGGTGAAGGCGTCGGTCAGGCCGCCCACAGGTGCTGCCATGAAGGGCCTCCAGGGTCCGGGGAGAGCGGGGACGTGGTTAGCGGCGGATGCCGGTGGCGAACGGGAGGGTGTTGACGAACGCCCGGTGGTGCTCCCGGTCGCACCACTCCAGCTTGAGGTAGCTCTTGCCGGCGGAGGCGCGGATGGTCCGCTTGTCGCGGGCGAGCGCCTCCGGGTTGCGGGAGCTCACCGTGATGTAGCCGACCAGGTTCACGCCCGCCGCGCCGGAGGCGAGGTCCTCGCCGCGCTGGTCGACCCGGCCGCTGTGGGCCGCGTCGCGGGGGTCGACCGTACGGTTCATCTTCGCCTGGCGGCTGGCCTCGGCGTCGTCGTTGGTCTTCTCCGTCAGCATCCGCTCGATGGCGACGTCGGTGGGCTCCAGGTCCATGGTCACCGCGACCGTACGGATCACGTCCGGCGTGTGCACCAGCAGCGGGGCCAGGAAGTTCACGCCCACCGGGGTCAGCGGCCACTCCTTCACCCAGGCCGTGGCGTGGCACCAGGGCTCGCGGGTCCCGGACTCCCGGGTCTTCGCCTGGAGGAAGTTGGCGTCGGTGGCGTCCAGCTCGGCCGGCCAGGCGTTGCGCCGGGACATGGCCTGGATGTGGTCGATCTGGTGGTCCGGGTCGTACATGGAGTGCAGCAGGGACGCCAGCCGGGCCTGGCCCAGCGGCTGCCGCACCCGGATGTCGGCCTCGGCCAGCCGGGCGCAGATGTCGGTCAGCTCACGGGCCATCACCGCGGCCAGGCCCTCGTCGCCGCGTGCCCTTATGTGCGCGGTCCGGCCGATGGCGTGCGCCTCCGCGGCCAGCTCCCGGGTGTACGGCATGCAGGCGACCAGGTAGGCGCGGTGCTGCTCGGAGGAGGTGGAGACCATCGACTGGAGCTGGTCGTAGGACTCCTTCAGCCACTGCGGCGAGTTCGGGTCGCCGCGCCGGGCGACGTCCTTGGCGTGCGCGTCCGGGTCGGCGGGCAGGGTGCGCGCCAGTACCTGAAGCCTGGTCACGAAGCCGTCGCCGTTGGCGACGTGCTTGAGCAGCGTCCCGAACCGCTCGACCAGCGCCTCCTGGTCCTCGGAGTCCCGCAGGCCGACGCCGGGCCCCTCGATCTCGATCGCCGCGGTGACGGTCTTCCGGGTGAGGTGCAGCAGCACGGTCACCTCGTCCGGACCGAACGGGGCGGCGAGCCAGCGGATCCGCCCGATCCCGGGCGGCGGCCCGATCTCGACCTCGCGCCCGTCCAGCTTGGTGCCGGCCTCCATCACGCCCGACCGGTAGGTGGCTGCGGCGGACGAGCGGACGGTGCGGCGGTAGCTGCGGTTGATCTCGGCCCACCTGTAGATCGTCCGCTTGCGGTACGGCATGTAGACGATGACGAAGGCCATCAGCGGGAAGGCGACCAGGCCGATCAGCCGCAGCGGGAGGAAGGAGGTGAAGAGCAGGCCCCACATCATCCCCAGGAACGCCCCGAAGATGATCAGGAAGACCTCGCCGGTCTCCCGGTTCTTCCCGATCAGGGCGTTGGGCTTGGCCTTGCCGATCAGGTAGGTGCGTCGGTAGCCACCGACGGGCTGGGTGGTCAAGGCCGCGCCCCCTTGCTCATCGTGCTGTTACCCGTGCCTGCGGGGGCGCGGTCGGACACGCCTCCGCTGTTCTGCGCCGGTGGCGCGGTGCCGCCGCCCCGGGGGCTCCGTGAGCCGTGCGCGGCGATGCCCGGCGTCACGCTGCCGCCGCCCGCGCCGCCGCCGCGGCCGCCCTGCTCGGACTCGCGTCCGGCGTGGGTGTTGATGCCCTGCTTCATGAAGTTCGCGGGACCGTTCACCACGGCCGAGCCCGCGCTGACCGCGGACGCGCGGGCCTGCCGCATCGCGGCCATGTCGTCGCCGAAGCCCGGCACGAAGCGGTAGATCGCGGTGCTCGCGAAGATCGACAGGGCGAGGATCGCCAGTCCGGCGAGGACGGTGGAGAAGGCGTCGTTCGCCCCGGCGTTGGAGGCGATGGCCCCGGCCAGGCCCAGGATGATCACGATCACCGGCTTGATCAGGTCCACGGCCACCATCAGCCCGGCCCAGCGGCGCACGTGCTTCCACAGCTGACGGTCCACCAGCCCTGCGTAGACGGCGGTGCCGAGGAGCGCGCCGACGTAGAGCATCGCGGCCCGGATCAGCATCTCCAGCCACAGCACGGCGGCGGCGAGGATCGCCACCAGGGAGACCAGGACCTGGATGATCGGACCGCCACCGAGGTTCCCTCCGGTGAGGGTGTTGGCGAAGGTGCCCAGGTAGTTGGTGGTGTCCGTTTTGGTCCCCGACGCGATGGCGGCGGTGATCCCGTCCGTGGCGCTGACGACGGTGTAGAGCACGAGCGGGGTGAACGCCGAGGCGATCACGGTCAGCCAGAGGAAGCCGACGGCCTCTCCTATCGCGGTGTAGATCGGCACACCGCGGACGGCCCGCTTCGCCACGGCGAGGAGCCAGAAGATCAGCGTCAGGAAGGTGGAGGCGGCGAAGACGACGGCGTACTGCTTCAGGAAGGTCGCATTGGTGAAGTCGACGTTGGTCGTCGAGTTGATCCCGTCCGAGAGCTTCCGCACCACCCATGCGGCGGCGGTGGAGCAGCCGTTGGCCAGCGACTGCAGGGGGTCCAGGGTGGAGGTGCCGGGGAGCGTGTTGGTGTTGGTGTTCTTGCTCTCGCACAATGATTTGCCCAGCCCGACCAGCCCGCTGCAGTTGGGGCTTGCCGAAGGCGATGGAGTCGCCGGAGCAGCAGTAGCCATGCCGGCTACGGACAGCAGGGCAAGCTGAAGCAGTGTCACTGTGGCACTGAGTACGGCGATGCGGCGCTTACCTGGCATAGCGGAACCCCCCGAACTGCGAGACAGCGCTGCTGATGGCACCGGAGTCGGAGGCGGCTTGGCTCCCACTGATCGGGACCGGTCCGTCCTTCTGGTTGTAACCGGACATCTTCCAGTCTCCGTTCACCCAGCGAAGCTGCAGTACCTCGGTGAACCAGTACTCAGCGACTGGCTTGGTCGATCCCGTGCCCGCGATGCCTCCGAGGGCGTTGCACCACACCTCTACAGTGACGGCATCGTTGCTGTAGTTGTCGCTCTTGCTTCCGACGGGGATCGTCCGTGAAACGAAGGTCTGACCGGCCGGGGCCGCGCCGTTCACGAGTCCGAAGGTCTTCGCTTGCGCCGTATAGGAGCTGTCCGACTGTGCCTGCATGGACGACTCGGCCGAGGGGTCGGTGATCGTGTGCAGTATCGTGTGTCGGCTCGCGTCCGCGTACATGTCCGCTGAACCCAGCGCCACCGCATAGTTCACCGCCGCCGACTGTGCGCCCTCGCTGGTGTGCGGGAACCCCGTCGCGATGCCGTTCTGTGTGGTCGTCACCGGCTGGGTCCCGGTCGGGGCCGTCGCGCCGTCGCCCGAGGTGGCCGCCTTCGCGGTTCCGCTCGATGTGTGCGTAGTCGCAGACGTCGTCCCGCTGGTGCGGTTGAGTACGGCCACCGCCAGCACCAGGACGGCCACCATGGCCAGGACCGCGACCAGCGTCCGCAGGGATCGACGACCACCCGCCTCCGGTGTGCCGGGTGACGGAGTCCCGGCCGGATAGCGGGTACGCGTATGCGGCTGGTCGTCAGGCGCTGACACAGCGGCCCCCTTGGGACGAGGGTGGGCAGGTAGACAGTTGTCGGCTACAGGTGGACAGGGACCATCGCGACAGTGGCACCCGGACGGTGGCCCGTGGGGAGGGCTTTGCCGAACCGGTACATATCGTCGTACGGCAGGATGATCAGATTAGACGTCTCGTCAGATCGCCATGCCATACACAATGGTGAACAACGTACCGAGCGATCCGATGATGAACACGCCGGTCAAACCGGCGACGATCAGTCCCTTCCCCTGTTCCGCACTGAAGGTGTCCCGCAGTGCCGTGGCGCCGATCCGCTGCTTCGCCGCGCCCCAGATGGCGATGGCGAGACAGCCGAGGATGGCGACGGCCATGATGACCTCCACCATCGTCTTGGCTTCGGAGCCCAGACTGGCGAAGGGACCCCAGTTCGGGGCGATCCCGCCGATGATGGTGTTGATGTTGCCGCTGCCAGCACTGAGATACAAAACAATCACCTACCTGATCATCATTCAAAGCCCGCACCCGGCCGTGGTGTAGGGCCCGGCCCTATTGTTGGCCAGAACCGAAGTCGACTTGGCCACTTTCCAGAGGATCGTCGTTGAGTTGTGTGCCACAGGTGCCAACATTGGGCCTCATGGGTCCTGCAGCCGCTTGGTCGAGCCTACCGCTAACCGTGTGTATCACCAGTGATTGCGCAGAGCAACGCCCTGGTCCAGACTCTGTGGGGGCATCTGCGGGCACTCGAGGCAAAGGCCGGTGGCACATGCGCACTACCACGCCATTCCTGCACTCCGGCGCTTCATGACGCTCCGTCGGGCCTGGGCCCTCATCAGTGGAGGCGGCGTCACCGCTCTCGGCGTCGCACTCTTTGTCGTCATTGGCACGTACACCGCCTCAGGGTCGATGGTGCAGGCCCAGGCCCAGGGCTCGGTCCAGCTCGCGCCGGGGACCGTGCCGTCGAGCTATGCCGCACTCATCCAGAAATGGGGCACCCTGTGCCCCGAGCTGACGCCCCCTCTGCTGGCGGCGCAGATGTACCAGGAGAGCGGTTTCAACGCCAAGGCGGTGAGTCCGGTCGGTGCGCAGGGGATCGCCCAGTTCATGCCGGCGACCTGGGCCATCTATGGGATCGACCCCACTCATACCCATACGCCGGACGTATGGAACCCCGCGGATGCCATTCCTTCCGCCGCGACCTACGACTGCGCCCTGGCCAAGGACACCGCCAACGTCCCCGGCAACCACACCTCCAACATGCTGGCCGCCTACAACGCGGGCCCGTACGCGGTGATAAGCGCCAAGGGCGTCCCCTCCTTCGCGGAGACCCGGAACTACGTCAGCTCGATCACCAAGCTCGCCGAGTCCTTCACCGGGGCCACCACCATCAGTTACTCCAGCCAGGCGGCCGGGGCGATCTACTACGCGCAGACCAAGCTGGGCACCCCGTACCTCTGGGGCGGTGAGGGGCTGGCCTCGCAGAACTACCAGTTCGACTGCTCCGGGCTCACCCAGGCGGCGTACGCCAGCGTGGGCATCACCCTTCCCCGGGTCGCGGCCGACCAGTGGTACGCCGGTCCGCATCCGAGCCGCAGTCAGCTCCAGCCGGGCGACCTGGTGTTCTTCTCGCACAGCGCGACCGACCCGACCCAGATCCACCATGTGGGGATATACGTCGGCGGCGGCATGATGATCAACGCACCGCACACCGGCGCGGTGATCCGCTACGACTCCATCGCCTCCGAGGGCGACTACTTCGGGGCGACCCGGGTCACCGCCGGCGGCGCCGCCGCGCTGCCGACCCTGCAGCCCGGCGGAACCATCGCCAACGGGGGCGCACCGGTCACCAGCTGAGATGGGCAGCCGATTCGAACGGCCTGCCCGTATCAGCATGTGAGCATGCGTCACAGGGCGGACCCAACCTTGTGGCGGTGCGGTGAGTGTCTCGTTACGTTCCAATAACTTCGGTCTCGACCGGAACACTTTGGGCGATTCGCGCCGTTGTGCCCGATGCAGGAAGAGGACACTTGACCTTGCCGTTCCGGGGCTCCGGCGGTCGGGATTCCTCACCGTCGAAGCAGGACGAGTCGGGCGAAGAGATCGCGGAGGTCTGGCGTGGCGACGTTGATGCTGCTGTCCGACGGTGAGAGCGGGGACATCGACTGGTCGCTGACCTCCTCGGTCAACGGGCTGGCCCGCGACCTGCCGCACGCGGTCGACAGCGCGCTCGGATTCCTCGGGGAGTACGGGGTGCCGCTGGCCTCGCTCCTGGCGCTGCTCGGCGCCTGGCTCTGGGCTCGGCGCCGGCCCGACGCGGCCGAGTCGGTGGCCGGGGTGCTCTGGGCCGGACTGGCGGCCGGAGTGGCGCTGATCCTCAACGTCCCGGTGCGCGCAATGGTGGAGCGGCCCCGGCCGTTCGTCTCGCATCCCGGGCAGCTGGACCTGCTGATGAACCATCAGGCCAATGGCTCCTTCGCCAGCGACCACGCCACCTTCACCATGGCGCTCGCGGTCGGGCTGCTGCTGGTCGACCGCAGGTTCGGGCTGATCGCCCTCGGCCTGGCCGGGTTCGAGGGCCTGCTGCGGGTCTTCATGGGCGTCCACTACCCCACCGACGTCATCGGTGGCTTCGCCCTCGGCACGGCCACGACGCTGCTGCTGGCCCCCATCGCCATGGCGGTGCTGGCCCCGTTCGTGCACGCGGTGACCCGCACCTCGCTGGCCGCCCTGGTCCAGTCGCCGCGCCGGGTCCGCCGCACCCGGGTGGCCGCCCAGCCGGCCAGGTCCCTCCCGGGGACTCCGGACAACCCCGACACCCCGGACGAACTCGCCGCGTAACGGCTCACGCCGTACCCCTCACCCCAGCGGCACCGACTGCGGGAAGCGGAACATCCCGCCCGGGTCGTACGCCCGCTTCACCGTCCGCAGCCGGGCCGCGTTGGCGCCGTAGTACGCCTGCTCCCAGCCGGACAGCCGCGGGTCGATGTAGTTCTGGTAGGCCTGCCCGCTCGCGTACGGGCGCATCGCCGACCAGACCCCGTTCAGCCACGCCCAGGAGCGGTCGGCCCCGCTGCCGCCCGTCACTCCACTCGGGTAGTTGGCGGTGTACTGGGCCAGGAACAGGCCATTGCGGTGGACGAAGGCGGTGTCGGAGGCGCCGACGCGGTTGATGGCGCCGCCCAGCGCGTCGAAGGCCACCCCCGCGCTGCCGCCCGCAGGGCCGGTGCGCGGGTAGCGGGTGATCGCCGCGACCAGCGCCTCGGCCCCGGCCTCGCTGAGCGGATTGGTGAACACGTCCGACTTGGCGCCGTAGGACTCACGGGTGACCCGGCCCGAGGGGTTCTGTCCGGGCAGGCTGCCGGGGAGGTGCGAGGCGGCCTGCGACCAGCCCGACACCCCGCCCATCACCTGCATCGTCTGCAGATAGGAGCGGGTGTGCAGGGAGACCGAGGACGGTGCGACGGCCAGCTGGTCGACCAGGTTCGACAGTTCGCTCTGCGGGCCCAGGTAGTTGACGGTGGTGCCGAGCTGGGTCCGTCCGTCCGCCCACACCAGCAGGTGCAGATCGGCCCACAGGGCGTCCGGCGCGCTCGGCGCCCAGGCCTGCCAGGCCCGCACCACCGCGGCCGCCTTGGACCACGGCCAGGAGAGGAAGCCGTAGGCGCACTCCGCCGCCGGGTGGGTGCGGAACGACAGCGAGGTGACCACGCCGAAGTTGCCGCCGCCCCCGCCGCGCAGCGCCCAGAAGAGCTCGGGATCGCTGGCGGCGCTGGCCGTACGGATCTTCCCGTCGGCCGTCACCACCTCAGCGCTGCTGATGTTGTCGCAGGTCAGGCCGTACGCGCGGCCGGTGACCCCGACCCCGCCGCCGAGCGCGAGACCGGTGACGCCGACCGTCGGACAGGACCCGGCCGGGATGGTGACGCCCCGTCCGGCCAGGCCGGCGTAGACGTCGATGAGCCGCGCGCCGGCCCCCACCGTGGCGCTGCCGCCGGAGGCGGTGACCGAGTTCAGCTTGCCGACGTCCAGGACCAGGCCGCTCCCGGAGGACCAGCCGCCGTAGCTGTGCCCGCCGCTGCGCGCCGCCACCGGGACGCCGTGCTTCCGGGCGAAGGCGAGGCAGGTCGCCACGTCGTGCGCTCCGGCGACATAGGCGACACCGCTCGGCTGCAGCGAGTCGTACTGCGGCTGGAACAGCCGCCGGGCCGAGTCGTAGCGGCTGTCGCCGGGCCGGATCAGCAGTCCGTCGAGATCCTTGGCCAGCGCGGTCCAGTCCGCGGCCTTCGCCGGCGTGGTGGCGGCGCCGTCCGCCGAGGCGGAGGAAGTGCTCGACAGAGCGGTGCCCGTGCCCGTGGTCGACCCCGAGCCGACGACGGTCGCACTCCCGCTCGTGCCGCCACCCTTCGAACACGCGGTCAGACCGGCCACCCCCGCAGCCGCGGCCGCCCCGGCCACCGCCCCGGCCCGCAGCACGGTCCGCCTGGAAGTGATCGTTTCGCCCATGCCGGACCTCTTCTCGGAGCAGCAGCCGTACGTCTCGACCGCAGTGACGTCGGAACCGTACCTGCCGGTTCGCCCGGTTCTGCGCTCCTACTGCTGCGCCTCGTGCTTCGCGGCGTCCTTGCGGGCCTTGTCCCGCGAGCGCCGGGCCGAGGAAATCCAACCGCAGCTGCAGCGTGCCGTCGCGAAGGAGCCCTTCTCGTCGACGGTCGTCCGGTGGGTCAGGGCCGCCGGAGCAGCCCCGGGTATCGGAGACGCGGGATCCGGCTGGTCGCTGTGCACATGGATCACGGTAGCCCGCCGGGTTCCCGACGTGCCTCCCCCGGGGAGCCGTAACCTCCGGCACCTTTTCTCGTTGGTGCTGGGGAGCCCGGATTCGGGTGTGTGACTGTCGCAGGTGTTGTACGAGGGATGGGTGTGCTCCGTGGTCAACCGACAGGGCCTTCGCGCCGCAGGCGCCGTATCGGTCGCCGCCGCCATGACCGGCCTGCTGGCGGGAGTGCTGTCGGGTTGCTCCAGTGCCGGGGGCGGCAGCAGCTCGGACGCGGCCGCGGCCGCCGCGAGGGCGGGCGCCGCCGACACCCTCGCCGCGGACCCGCTGACCGCGGTGCGCAACGCCGCCGACATCACCGGCCGCACCGGCTCGGTGCAGGACACGACCACGCTGCAGACCGCCTCGCCCACCAAGAGGGTCACCCTGCACGGGACGGGCGTCTACAACTACAGCACCCGGCTGGGCCGGATGGAGGTCACCGTCCCGCCCGGCGGCAGCACCACCGGCAGGCTGGTTGAGGTGGTCAGCCCCGGCATCGTCTACATGCAGAACAGCGGGGCGAAGGTCCCGGCGGGCAAGTGGGTGGAGGTCAACGTCGAGCAGCTGGCCGACGGCAACCTGGTGAGCAGCGGGGCGACGGACCCCGCCAGCGCCGCCAATGCCCTGCGCGGCGCGCAGACCGCCCAGCTGGTCGACTCCAGCACGGTCGGCGGCGTCCTGCTCAAGCACTACAAGGGCACGCTCGACCTGGCCAAGGCGTCCTCCGCCACCGGCGGCGGCGCCGGGGTCGGTCTCGCCCTCGGCGCGAGGACGTTCACGGTCAAGCAGGTTCCCTACGAGGTCTGGCTGGACGCGCACGGCCGGATCCACCGGGTCACCGAGAACTTCACCTTCAGCCAGGTCGCCGGCTCGGCCGCGGCGAAGGACCAGGTCCAGGTGGTGTCGGACTCCGCGTTCTCGGGCTTCGGCGTGCCGGTCAGCGTCTCGCTGCCGACCTCCAAGGACATCTACGGGGCCCAGTCCTCGAAGTGACGCAACGGGATGCCTCGGGCATAAGCGGCTCCGGTAGTGCGCTTGTGCCAAACGGGGGGCAGGGAAATGACCCAGATGTGCCATGCGCGCCCCCCGCGCGCTCCCTACTCTGGTCGGAGGGTCGACTACTCCGTTCCCTGACGAGGAGGTGGTTCGTGTGGCTGCGCACGACCCGGTGGCCCTCGCGGAGATTGAGCTGTACGGCGAGTTGATCATCGCCGCCGCGGCCACCCCGTTCGACCGCCTCTCACCGGACCGCATCGACCAGGTCCTCCGAGTGGCCGCAACCCGTTCCACCGATCACCCCGACGACGATCCGGAACGCTACCCACCCCGTGTTCCGGCCCAGCGCGAGGGCGCGCCCTAGCTTCGTCCGTCGTCGGGGCCCGAGCTCACTGGAGTCGTATCGTGGACCGTATGACGACCATGTCCGACCTCTGGGAGAGTTTCGAGCCGCCGGACGGCTTCCGCGCAGAGTACGTCGGCGGCAGGATCATCATGCAGGCCAATCCGACAACCCTCCACGACGCCATCGCTCGCAACATCACTCGGCAGATCCCCGACGGTCGTGCGTTGGAGGCCTGGCAGGAGCGCGGCATCGAACTGCACGCGGATTCCAGGCCACGTGCCGATGTGGTGATCGCTCGGAGCGAGGACATCCCGATGACTGCCCGGGACTGGCCCGCTCAGATCGTCCAGGTCGTGGTCGAGGTCGTCCCAGGAGGCAGGGACGCCTGGAAGGACGACTTCCTGATGAAGCGCAGCGCCTATGAGGAGGCGCGCATCCCGCGCTACCTGATCGTGGATCCGCGCGGCGGCAGCTGGCACCTGCTGGAACTCGACTACAGCCAGACCACCCCGGTGTACGAGGAGACGGACAAGGGCGCCTTCGGGAAACCGATCGCACTCGGCGTGAGCGACGACGTCGGCGAGCTGGTACTGCAGACCGACACGTGGCGCCCCTATCCTTCCAGCCAGCGCTGACACCCCACGGTCCGGTCCTAGCTCCGCAGCAGGCGGGCGATGGCTGCCGTCGCCTCGGCGACTTTGTCCTCGCCCTCGGGTTCGCCGTTGGTGACGGCTTCCGCAACGCAGTGCCGCAGGTGTTCCTCCAGCAGGCTCAGTGCGAAGGACTGGAGCGCCTTGGTGCCGGCCGACACCTGGGTCAGGATGTCGATGCAGTAGACGTCCTCCTCCACCATGCGCTGGAGCCCCCGGATCTGACCCTCGATCCGGCGGAGCCGCTTGATGTGCGCGTCCCGTTGCGGGCTGTACCCGTGGGGACCGTGCGGGGACTCCTTGATCGCCGTCGGTGTTACCGCTGCCGCTGTGTTTTCCGCCACCGCTCCATCGTATGGCGCGCCGGTGAGGTGCGGGCATTGGTGAAGGCGGTGTGAAGGTACCGACATCGGGGGGCAGCTTTCCGGCCGACCGTCCGTCACACTGATGGTGCACAGCCCCTGCGCGGTGTTCTGCTGTTTTGTAGGCGAGGATGAACCCAGGCACGGGTGCCGGCGGCTGCTACCCAAGTGGACTGCTACTACCCCAGTGGAAAGGCGGAGCCCACGCAGCGCCTAGCATCGCATCGACCGCACCCTGTACTTCGGAGACCTCTGTGCGTATTCGTCTGACCCCCCGGGAGACGAGCTTCTATGACATGTTCGCCGCATCGGCGGACAACCTTGTCACTGGCTCGAAGCTCCTGCTGGAACTCCTCGGCGCGGACGTCTCAGCGCGGCCGGAACTCGCCGAACGGATGCGCGCCGCGGAACACGCGGGCGACGACACCACGCATGCGATCTTCCATCAGTTGAACTCCTCCTTCATCACCCCGTTCGACCGTGAGGACATCTACAACCTGGCCTCGTCGCTGGACGACGTCATGGACTACATGGAGGAAGCGGTCGACCTGGTCGTCCTCTATGAGATCGAGGCCCTCCCCAAGGGCGTCGAGCAGCAGATCGAGGTGCTGGCCCGGGCCGCCGACCTGACCGCCGCGGCGATGCCCGGCCTGCGCACCATGGACAACCTCGCCGAGTACTGGATCGAGGTCAACCGGCTGGAGAACCAGGCGGACCAGATCCACCGCAAGCTGCTCGCCCATCTGTTCGGCGGCAGCTACGAGGCCATCGAGGTGCTGAAGCTCAAGCAGATCGTGGACGTCCTCGAGGAGGCCGCCGACGCGTTCGAGCATGTGGCGAACACGGTGGAGACCATCGCGGTCAAGGAGTCCTGACCCCTTGAGCATGCTCGGACTGATCCTTGTCGTGGGCGTGGCGTTCGGCTTCGCCTACACCAACGGATTCCACGACTCGGCCAATGCCATCGCCACCTCGGTGTCGACCAGGGCGCTGACGCCCAAGGTCGCGCTGATGATGGCCGCGGTGATGAACCTGGCCGGCGCCTTCCTCGGTGTGGGTGTCGCACAGACCGTCAGCAAGGGCATCATCGAGACGCCGCACGGCACCAAGGGGATGGTCATCCTCTGGGCCGCGCTGATCGGCGCGATCACCTGGAACCTGGTCACCTGGTACTTCGGCCTGCCGTCCTCCTCCACGCATGCCCTGTTCGGCGGGATGGTGGGTGCGGCGATCGTCGGCGGCACCGACGTGTACTGGACCGGGGTGTGGGAGAAGGTGATCATCCCGATGATCACCTCACCGGTCGTCGGCCTGATCCTCGGCTTCCTGGTGATGCTCGCCATCATGTGGATCTTCCGTCGCGCCAACCCGCACCGGGCCAAGCGCAACTTCCGGATGGCGCAGACCGTCTCGGCGGCGGCGATGGCCCTCGGCCACGGCCTGCAGGACTCGCAGAAGACCATGGGCATCGTGGTGATGGCGCTGACCATCTCCAACCACTACTCCGGCACCGGCATCCCGATCTGGGTGAAGGCCAGCACCGCGTTGGCGCTGTCGCTGGGGACCTGGGCCGGGGGGTGGCGCATCATGCGCACCCTGGGCCGGAAGATCATCGAGCTGGACCCCCCGCAGGGGTTCGCCGCGGAGTCGGTCGGCGCGACGATCCTGTATGTCACGGCCTACGCCTACAAGGTGCCGGTCTCCACGACCCACATCATCACCTCCGCGATCATGGGTGTCGGTGCGACCAAGCGCGTGCGGGCTGTTCGCTGGGGCGTGGCGAAGAACATTGTGATCGGGTGGTTCCTGACGATGCCGGCTGCGGGGATCGTTGCTGCGGTTGTGTTCTGGGTGAGCTGGTGGATTATCGGGTGACGGGTCGGCGGGGGCGGAGGTTCGCGCAGTTCCCCGCGCCCCTAAAAACAAAAGCCAATGGTGAAGGGCCCGCTCATAAGTGAGCGGGCCCTTCCAGTACTCCGTGGCGGCACCGCCTAGCAGCGCCACGGAGTAGTACATGTGCGCAGAGATCCGCCAGGCACCTACCAGGGGCGCGGGGAACTGCGCGAGAACCCCGAACGGCGGGTCAGCCGAACCGCCCGGAGATGTAGTCCTCGGTGGCCTGGACCGACGGGTTGGAGAAGATCTTCTCCGTCGCGTCGATCTCGATCAGCCGCCCCGGCTGACCCACGGCCGAGAGATTGAAGAACGCGGTACGGTCGCTCACTCGGGCCGCCTGCTGCATGTTGTGGGTGACGATGACGATGGTGAACTGCTCCTTGAGCTCCCCGATCAGGTCCTCGATGGCGAGGGTGGAGATCGGGTCCAGGGCGGAGCAGGGCTCGTCCATGAGCAGGACCTGGGGCTCGACCGCGATGGCGCGGGCGATGCAGAGGCGCTGCTGCTGGCCGCCGGAGAGGCCGGCGCCGGGACGGTCGAGGCGGTCCTTGACCTCGTTCCAGAGGTTGGCGCCCTTGAGCGACCGCTCCACCGCCTCGTCGATGATCTTCTTGTTGCGCACCCCGTTGAGCTTGAGGCC
The DNA here is from genome assembly GCF_041261405.1 of Streptacidiphilus sp. EB103A. Lineage (NCBI taxonomy): Bacteria > Bacillati > Actinomycetota > Actinomycetes > Kitasatosporales > Streptomycetaceae > Streptacidiphilus > Streptacidiphilus sp. EB103A. Next base: position 22,522 of record NZ_JBGCAQ010000013.1, read on the forward strand.
CGCCGCCACGTTCTCCTTGATGGACATGGTGGGGAAGGGGTTGGGGCGCTGGAAGACCATGCCCACGGTGCGGCGGACGGCGACCGGGTCGATCCCGTTGCCGTAGAGGTCCTCGTTGTCGAGCATGACCTTGCCCTCGACCCTGGCCCCGGGCACGACCTCGTGCATCCGGTTCAGGGTCCGCAGGAAGGTGGACTTGCCGCAGCCGGACGGGCCGATGAAGGCCGTCACGGAGCGGGGTTCGACGGTCATGGAGATGTCCTCGACCGCTCGGAAGTTGCTGTAGTAGGCGTTGAGCCCGCTGACGTCGATGCGCTTGGCCATGATGTGTGGTGTCCGTTCGATGAGTCCGTGGTGTGACGTGACCAGCCGACGCGCGTCAGCGCGAAGCCTTCGGGGCCTTCCAGCGGGCGATCCCGCGGGCGACCAGGTTGAGCAGCATGACCAGCGCGATCAGCACCAGCGCACCACCCCAGGCCCGCGCCTGCGAGGCGTCGGTCCCTGCGGAGTACTGCTGGTACACATACAGCGGCAGTGAGGACTGCGGGTCCTTGAAGGGATTGGTGTTGATCACATCAGTGCCGAAGACCAGCATCAGGATGGGTGCGGTCTCGCCGATGATGCGGGCGATGGCCAGCATGACACCGGTGGTGATTCCGCCGATGGCGGTGGGGAGCACGATCCGGAGGATGGTCAGCCACTTGGGCACGCCCAGGGCGAGACTGGCCTCGCGCAGCTCGTTGGGGACGAGCTTGAGCATCTCCTCGGTGGAGCGGACCACGACCGGAAGCATCAGGATCATCAGCGCGAGGCTGCCGGCGAAGCCGGTGTACTGCTGATTGAGGATCACGATCCAGAAGGTCAGGATGAACAGGCCGGCGACGATCGAGGGGACACCGGTCATCACGTCGACGAAGAAGCTGACAGCCTTGGCCAGCGCGCCGCCGGTGCCGTACTCGACCAGGTAGACGGCGGTCAGGATGCCGAGCGGGGCGGAGACCAGGGTGGCGATGCCGACCTGCTCCAGGGTGGCGATGAGCGCGTGATAGAGCCCGCCGCCGACCTGGTTGGGCGAGATCAGGTTCATCGAGTGGGTCAGGAAGGTGCCGTTGATGACCCCGGCGCCCTTGTTGATCGTGTAGTAGAGCAGGCCGAACAGCGGCAGCAGGGCGAGCAGGAAGGCCACCCAGACCAGGCTGCTGACCAGTCCGTTCTTCGCCTGGCGCGGGCCCTCGACCTGACGGGCCAGCAGGTACTGGCCGGCCACGAAGAAGATCGCGGCCATCAGGGCCCACTGCAGCTTGCTGGTGATGCCGAAGCCGGTGCCCAGGCCGACGGCGAGGGCGACGGCGCCGACGACGGTCGCGGCCGGGGCCCAGCGGGGGAGGCGGCGTTCCTTCAGCGAACCGTTCAGCGGGGAGCGGCGCGAGGAGGTGGTGATGGTGCTCATCAGGCGTTCGCCCCCGAGTATTCCTTGCGACGGGCGATGATCAGGCGAGCACCACCGTTGACCAGCAGGGTGATGAGGAACAGGACCAGACCGGAGGCGATCAGCGCGTCACGTCCGACGCCCTGGGACTCGCCGAACTGGGTGGCGATGTTCTGGGCGATGGTGCTGCCGCCCGGGTCGGTCAGGTGCAGGCTGAGCAGCAGGCTGGGGGAGAGCACGGTGGCCACGGCCATCGTCTCGCCGAGAGCGCGGCCGAGGCCCAGCATCGAGGCGCTGATGATGCCGGAGCGGGCGAAGGGGAGCACCGAGGTGCGGATGACCTCCCAGCGGGTGGCGCCCAGCGCCAGGGCCGCCTCCTCGTACATCCGGGGCACCTGCAGGAAGATCTCCCGGCTGACCGCGGTGATGATCGGCAGGATCATGATGGCCAGCAGCACGCCCACGCTGAACAGGCTGCGCGGCTGGGCGCCGGGCTGGGACTGGCCGAAGATGTAGGTCCAGCCGAAGTACTGGTTCAGCCAGGCGTTGACGCCGAGCATGTGCGGGACCAGGAACAGCGCGCCCCAGAGGCCGTAGACGATGCTGGGCACGGCGGCGAGCAGGTCGATCACATAGCCGAGGGCCTGCGCCATCCGGCGCGGGGCGTAGTGCGAGATGAACAGGGCCACCCCGATCGCCACCGGCACCGCGATGATCATGGCGATGATCGCGCTGACGACCGTGCCGAAGGCCAGAACGGCGATCCCGAAGGAGAGCGGCGCTCCCTCCTGGGTGTTCCACTCGAAGGTGGTGAGGAAGTTGCCCTGGTCGTGGCTGATCGCGTTGACCGAGCGGATGGTGAGGAAGACCGCGATGGCGGCCATCACCACCAGCAGCACGATGCCGGAGCCGCGGGAGGAGCCGGCGAAGAGCCGGTCGCCTATGCGGGCCTTGCCCTTCCCCCGGCTGCTGCCCGCGAGCGCGGGCACGGCGTCGGACATGCGGGAACCCCGCGGCGGCCCGGTGGGGCTGGCGGCGAGGAGGTCTTCGTTGGGTGGCACGTCCTGAGGAGGCGCCGTGTCGGGTGTGTCCATGACTTCTCCGGTCTGGGTGGCGGCGCCCTGGGGACGTCGCCTGGCGGCGGTGCACCGGACTGACGGTCGGTCGGAACTGCGGTGAGGTGGTGCGGGGCGGTGCCGAGTGGTGCGGGGCGGTGCCCGGTGGCGCCGGCCGGTCCTGTCTCCCCCCGAGGGACAGGACCGGCCGACGCCGGCTGTGGTGCTGCGGGCTACCGGGTGGGACTAGGAGAGCGCGGCGATCTCGGCGGCGACCTTGGCCTGGAGCGCGGCCGGCAGCGGGAAGTAGCCGAGCGAGGAGATCGAGCTCTGGCCGGCGGCGCTGACGGTGTAGTTCAGGAAGGCCTTCAGGGCCGGCAGGGTGGCGGCCTTGTTGCCCTTGTCGCAGACGATCTCGTAGGTCAGCAGGGTGATCGGGTAGGCGCCCTCGGCCTTGGTGGCGTAGTTGAGCTTCTGCGCCAGGTCCGCGCCGGTGCCGACGGTGGTGGCGTCCGCGACCGCGGTGGAGGCGTTGGCGGCGGTGGCCTCGACCGGGGCGGAGGCGCCGGTCGCGATCTTCGCGGTGCTGATGTTGCCCGCGGTGGCGTAGGAGAGCTCGAAGTAGGAGATCGCGCCCTTGACCGACTTCACCTGGGCGGCGAGGCCCGAGGAGCCGGTGGCGGACTGGCCCGACTTGGCCGGCCACAGCTTGGCGGCCTTGTAGGGGAAGTCAGTGGCCGCGGTGGCCGCCAGGTAGGCGGTGAAGTTGGCGGTGGTGCCCGAGCCGTCCGTGCGGTGGAAGGTCTGGATCGGCAGGTTCGGCAGCGTGGCGGTGGGGTTGAGCGCCTTGATGGCCGCGTCGTTCCAGTTGGTGATCTTGCCGTTGAAGATCTTCGCCAGCGTGGAGGCGTCCAGGATCAGGCCGGTCACGCCGGGGACGTTGTAGCCGATCGCGATGGGGCCGCCGACCATGGGCAGGTCGATCGCGGTGCCGCCGGGGCAGGAGGCAGCGGCAGCGGCGACGTCCGTGGCCTTCAGGGCGGCGTCGGAGCCGGCGAAGGCGACCTTGCCGGACTCGAAGCTGGTGATGCCCGCGCCCGAGCCGGTGGGGTTGTAGTTGACGGTCACACCGGGGCACTTGGCCTGGAAGTCCTTGACCCACTGGGTCACGGCGTTGGCCTGTGCGGTGGAGCCGGCGCCCAGCAGCTGGCCGCTGCCGCAGGCGGACTCGCCGGCCGCGCTGCTGGAGCCCGCGGCGGCGGTGGCAGCCGCGCTGCTGGTGCTGCTGCTGGCGTTGTTGTTGTCGGAGCCGCACGCCGCGAGCGTCAGCGAGCTGACGACCGCCACGGCGCCGATGGCGAGGGCCTTGGTGCGGCCGTTCCGCTGGAGCTTCACTTGGTGTCCCTTTCTGGGGGCCGCAGGCTGGGATCCGCCGTTTCGGCAGTCTCTGACCTGGGGCTTCGGTGGTGTCCGGGGCCTTGCGACCTCCGATAACCAGGACGTTAGGCGGGGGAGGTGAAGCGCCAGGCCAGCGCAAATGAACGGAAGGTGAACCTCGGACGGACGCCGGGATACGCAGTGCGGTAGTAACGGTTTCGCCACGGTGACAGCACGACGGGGTAAACCTGACGAGGAATCAGAAGTCCTCGCCGAGCAACTCCTCCAGCAGGGCGTCGACCAGCTCGCGGTCGTGCTCGTAGCTCAGCCGCTTGCGGGCCTCCGCGGCCGGCAGCCACACCAGCCGGTCCACCTCGCGGTTGGGCGTGAACGCCCCGCTGACCCGGACCGCGGCCCAGTAGCGCACCCGCTTCCGCCTGCCCCTGACGGTGTAGTGCCGGGTCGGCAGCCGGAAGCAGAGCTGCACCCGGATGCCGGTCTCCTCCAGCGCCTCCCGCCGCGCGGCGTCCTTCGAACGCTCTCCGGGCTCCAGCTTCCCCTTCGGGAAGGTCCAGTCGAACCACTTCGGCCGGTGCACCAGCGCGATCTCCAGGTCCCGGTCACACGGTCCTGGGCGCCACAGCACCACCCCCGCTGCGCGGATCGGCTGTTCCTTGCCGAGAAGAACCTGGGTCAGCGAGTCGTCAGCCATGCTTCGGTCAGCCATCCGGAACGGTAGAGGTCGGGCCAGGTCGTGCTGAAGGCGTGGCGCGCGGCTTCCACCTCCAGTCGTTGATCAGCATGGACCACGCCGAGGACGTAGCCGGTGGCGGGGGTTATCCGTGGCGTCAGCGCCGCCAGCGCGGCGGCCTCCGCGGCCTCCGCGGCATCGCGGTGCCGGCCGAGTATCCGGCCCAGCTCGGTGAGCGCCGCCAGCGGGGGGCCGGCCTGCCGGCCCATCAGCGGCGCGCACAGCTCCAGTGCGTACTGGGTGCGCCGCACCATTCCGTGCACCTGGTGCCAGGGCTGGTCGTCGCCGGGGTCGTGCAGGCAGTCCCCGTTGTAGGCGACGGCGGTGCGTTCCAGCGGCAGCGCCTCGGCGGCCGCGGCCAGCGCCGCTGCCTCCGCGGCGGCGCAGGCGAGCAGGGACTCGGACGGGGTGTCGTCGGCGCCGGCCCGCAGCGGCAGGTCCGAGACGAGCAGCGTCATCCGGTCGGCCAGCGCGTGGAAGCGCGCCGAGCCCAGCTCCTGCAGGGCCGCGGTGTGGGCCCGGGAGCGGCCCAGGGTGAGCTGGCGCTCCAGCAGCGCCCGGGCCTTGGGCGCGCCGGGGTGCCGGGCCAGCAGGCCCTCGGCCTCGCGCGGACGCGGGACAGGGCCGGCGGTGGACGGGCCGGCTGCGAGCACCGCCGGGGCGGTCGCGGCGCCGGCGCGGGGATCGGTGCTGGTCAGCGAGTCGAGACCGGCCAGCAGCCGGGTCAGCCTGCGTCCGTAGGCCCGTTCCTGGCCGAGCAGGGCGCCCAACCGGGACAGCTCCTCGCGCAGTTCGCGGGACCAGCCCGGGTCCAGCAGCGACTCGAAGGTGCGCAGCAGCGCGCCGACCCGGCGCAGCGTGTTCAGGTCCACCGCGGGCAGCCCGCGCAGGAAGTCCCCGGCCTGCGCCGCGAGGTTGACCGCCAGGAGTTCGGCGGCGGAGCCCTCGTCCAGCAGCGCCGAGAGCCGGCCGGACGGGCCGCCCGGATGCGGGCGGGCCTGGTGCGACACGTTCGTGGCAGCCGACGGGGCCTCAGCGGCCGGGGTTGCGTCGGTCATGGTGCGTAAGTCCCCGTCGTCGTCGTTGCGGTCCCCGGGTGCCCCGTCGGGGTGCCCCGCTGTGTCAGGCCGTCGAGCCACTCTGGCCCCAGCCACCGGTGCTGCGCTTGCGCCGCCGGGATTCGATGAGCAACTCCTGGACGTTGCGCAGGGGTCTGCCCTCGGCGTCGTGGGAGTGCCTGGTCCAGGCGCCGTCGGGGCCCAGGTGCCAGGACGAGGTGTCGTCGGCGGTGCCCAGTTCCAGCAGCCCGGCCAGTTCGCTGCGGTGGCCCGGGTCGGTGACCCGCAGCAGCGCCTCGATCCGGCGGTCCAGGTTGCGGTGCATCATGTCGGCGCTGCCGATCCACACCTCGGGGTCGCCGCCGTTGCCGAAGACGAACACCCGGGAGTGCTCCAGGAAGCGGCCGAGGATGCTGCGGACCCGGATGTTCTCCGACAGCCCGGGCACGCCGGGCCGGATCGCGCAGATCCCGCGCACCCACACGTCGACCGGGACGCCGGCCTGCGAGGCGCGGTAGAGGGCGTCGATGACGGCCTCGTCCACGATGGAGTTGACCTTGATCTGGATCCGGGCCGGCCGGCCGGCCCGGTGGTGGGTGATCTCGTCGTGGATCCGCGAGACCAGGCCCTGCCGCAGCGAGCGCGGGGCGACCAGCAGCCGGCGGTAGGACTCCCGGCGGGAGTAGCCGGAGAGCCGGTTGAACAGGTCCGAGAGGTCGGCGCCGACCTGCTGGTCGGCGGTGAGCACGCCCAGGTCCTCGTACATGCGGGCGGTCTTGGGGTGGTAGTTCCCGGTGCCGACGTGCGCGTAGCGGCGCAGCGTGTCGCCCTCCTGGCGGACCACCAGCGACAGCTTGCTGTGCGTCTTCAGCCCGATCAGGCCGTAGACCACATGGCAGCCGGCCTCCTCCAGCTTGCGGGCCCACTTGATGTTGGCCTGCTCGTCGAAGCGGGCCTTGATCTCCACCAGGACCAGCACCTGCTTGCCGGACTCGGCGGCGTCGATAAGGGCGTCCACGATCGGGGAGTCGCCGGAGGTCCGGTAGAGGGTCTGCTTGATCGCCAGGACGTTGTCGTCGTTGGCGGCCTGCTCCAGGAAGGCCTGCACCGAGGTCGAGAAGCTGTCGTACGGGTGGTGCAGCAGCACGTCGCGCTCGCGCACGGCGGCGAAGATGTCCGGCTGGGACGCCGACTCGACGTCGGACAGGCCGCGCGCCGTGCTCGCGATGAAGGCCGGGTACTTCAGCTCGGGCCGGTCCAGGCCGGCGATGGCGAAGAGGCCGGTCAGGTCCAGCGGTCCGGGCAGCGGGTACACCTCGGACTCGGAGATGTTCAGCTCCCGGACCAGCAGGTCCAGCACGTAGGGGTCGATGGACTCCTCGACCTCCAGCCGCACCGGCGGCCCGAAGCGGCGCCGCATCAGCTCCTTCTCCAGGGCCTTGAGGATGTTCTCGGTGTCGTCCTCCTCCACCTCCAGGTCCTCGTTGCGGGTCACCCGGAAGGCGTGGTGCTCCAGCACCTCCATGCCGGGGAACAGCTCCTCGAGGTAGGCGCCCATCACGTCCTCCAGCGGGACGTAGCGCTGCGGCGAGGCCTCCAGGAAGCGGTGCAGCGACTGCGGGACCTTGACCCTGGCGAAGTGCTTGTGGCCGCTGATCGGGTTGCGGACCACCACGGCCAGGTTGAGCGAGAGGCCGGAGATGTAGGGGAAGGGGTGCGCAGGGTCGACCGCGAGCGGGGTGAGCACCGGGAAGATCTGCTGCCGGAACAGGATCAGCAGGCGGCCCTGCTCCTTGTCGGTCAGATCGCTCCAGCGCACCAGTTCGATGCCTTCGGCGGCCAGCTCGGGCAGCAGGTCCTGCTGGAAGCAGGCGGCGTGCCGGGCCATCAGCTCGCGGGAGCGGCCCCATATCTTCTCCAGCACCTCACGCGGCTGGAGGCCCGCGGCCGAACGGGTGGCGACGCCGGTGGCGATCCGGCGCTTCAGGCCGGCGACGCGGACCATGAAGAACTCGTCCAGGTTGCTGCCGAAGATCGCCAGGAACTTGACCCGCTCCAGCAGCGGGGTCTCCGGGTCCTCGGCGAGTTCCAGGACCCGCTCGTTGAAGGCGAGCCAGCTGCGCTCGCGGTCCAGGAAGCGGTTGGCGGGCAGCTCGTCGTCGAACTCCGCGAACTCGGCGAGCGCCCGGCTGTCCGGGAGCAGCGTCGCGACGCCCGGCCCGCCGGAGGCGGGCGTGGTGGTCGGTGCGGCGGTGGGCAGAGCGGTGGCGGTGGAGGTCGCAGGAGTAGTGGCCGGTGTGGCGGCAGGTCGGGCGGCGGTCATGGTGAGCAGCTCCTCCTGCAGGGTGTCCGGCATCGTCGTTGCCCCTGCGGCTTGCATTTCGTGATCTTTGCAACGGCGTCTGAACTGAAGGTGAATAGCGGATGGCCTGAAGGAAAGCTGACGCGGACGCCTCAGCGCGGGACGGCTCAGTCGCTGTTCAGTCGGTACATCAGGTCCACCTCGTACACCGTGAAGCCCAGTCTCTCGTATACCCGGACGGCGGCCGGGTTATCGGCGTCCACGTAGAGCAGCACCGTGCCGAGGCCGCGGTCGCGGCCCAGGTAGCGCAGCCCCACCGAGGTCAGCGCCCGGCCGAGGCCGTTTCCCTGCTCGGACGGACTGACCCCGACGACGTAGACCTCTCCGAGGTCTCCTTCCACCTTGGTCCAGTGGAACCCGACCAACTCGTCACCGCGAGTGGCCAGGAAGAACCCGGACGGGTCGAACCAGGGCTCGGCGAGCCGGTCGGCCAGGTCGCGGGCGGTCCAGCCGCCCTGCTCGGGGTGGTGGGCGAAGGCGGCGGCGTTGAGCGCGAGCCAGGCCGCGTCGTCCTGGCCCGGACGGAAGGTGCGCAGCTCGACGCCCGGGGGAAAGGTGATCTCCGCTTCCGCGTCGTCCTCGACGGGCAGCGGGCGGCGCATCTGCCGCAGCTCCCGTACCAGCTGGAAGCCCAGCTCCTCGGCCAGCCGCCGGGCCCCCGGGTGGCCGCCGTGCGCCCACGCCGCGCTGGCTCCGGCCTCGACGGCGGCCTGCGCGAGGGCCCGTCCGTGCCCCTGGCGGCGCTGTGCCGGGTCCACCGCCAGCTCGGCGGTGCCGGCGGCGTCCACCTGCGCATACCCGACCAGCCCGGCGCCGCCGTCCCGCTGCAGCAGATGCCGCACCCCGGGCCTGGGGCCGCGCAGCGCCAGCCGCCCCTGCTCCGAGACGGCCGCCCGTCCGTCGCTCTCCCCCGCCGCCGCCAGCAGCCGCTGTATCGCCGCCAGCTCCGACCCGTTCACCGTCTCGACAACCTCAACCGCGTCCATTCAGTGACTCTAAGCCGCGCCGTCCACCGCCCGCACCGGCACCACGGCGATCGCGGCCAGCCCACAGACGGCTGCGCAGGCGAAGGCGGCGCCGTAGCCCGAGGCGCTGATCAGCGCGCCCACCGCCGGCGGGGCCAGTGAGGCGGTCAGGTTCTGGCCGATGTTCTGGACGCCCAGGGCGCGGCCGGCCCACCGGGGACCGGCCAGCTCCGCCACCGAGGTGAACGACAGTCCGTTGGTGCTCGCGGAGAGCCCGCACAGCAGCACCAGCAGCACCACGGACGCAGCCGAGGGCCACCACTGCGCGCAGGCGGCCAGCAGCAGCGACGCCGCGCCCACGGCTGCGGCCAGCACCCGCATCGGCCGCAGCCGGCTGCCGACCGCGTCGGACCAGCGACCGGCGCCGATCCGGCAGCAGGCGGCCAGGGCCTGGCCGCAGGCCATCAGCTGACCGGCCGCGACCGGTGACCAGTGTCGGACGTCGGTCAGGAAGACCAGCCCGAAAGCGCCCACCGTGAACTGCGGCCAGACCATCAGCGCGCTGGCTCCGTGGATCCGCCACAGCGTCCGCGAGCCGTGGTAGGGCGAGACCGGACGGGCGCCGCCGGGGGCTGCCTTCGGCGGCCGCGGCGGATCCACCACCAGCAGGGCCACCAGCACGGTCATCACGCCGCTCAGCAGGGTGACGAAGAGCAGCGCCCCGCGCAGCCCGTACGCGGCCGCCAGCGGCGGCATCGAGACGGCCGCGACCAGCATCCCGAGGGGTGTGGAGGTCTGCCGGATGCCCATCGCCAGTCCGCGCTGCTCCGGCGGGAACCAGCCCAGCACCACCCGCCCGCTGGCCGCCGAGACCGACGCCCCGGCCGCACCCGCCAGCGCGAACATCAGCCCGAGCAGCACCAGCCCATGTACGAACAGGGCCCCGCTCAGCGCCAGCGTCGCCAGCCCCAGCCCGGACGCCAGCACCACCCGCTCGCCGTACCGGTCGGCGGCCGCACCCCAGGCGTACAGCGCCAGCAGCAGCCCGACGGTCGGGCAGGCCACCAGCAGCCCGGCCTGGGAGAGGCTCAACCGCTCGCTGCCGCGGAGCACCGGGATCAGATAGGGAAGCCCGTAGACGAACGCGAACGAGCTCGTCTGCGCAGCAGTACCGAGCGCCAGCATCAGCCACCGCCGCTTGCCGCCCCCAGCAGTCGCTGCCGCCGCCGTCCGGGCTTTGGCGTCGGTGATCCCCATGGCTGTGCCTCCCCGCAGTCGCTTGTGCCTGCGGGGTCATCATGGCGGACTATCCATTTGTTGGGACAGATCGTCTCACATATCGGACCTAGGCGAGCGGGAGTTCGAGCCGGATCACTTGTGCGAGTGGATCGCCGGACGGGCGCGGGGGTCGGTCAGGACGGTGAGCTGCGCAAGGTCGGTTGACCTCGTTCCGCCGACAGTGGGGGCGCTGCTCAGACTGGGGTGTGCGGCTCAAGCTGATGGTCGATGCCCACCTGGGGCGGGGTCGGCGGAGGGGGCGTCGGGGCGCCCGGCAGCTGCACCGTGGCCAGGGCGCCGCCGGTCGAGCCGTCGGGGCCGGGCGCGGCTGCGGCGAGTGAGACCTCGCCGCCGGCGTCTCTGATGGTCTGGGCGACGATGGCCAGGCCGAGGCCCGAACCGGGCATCTGCCGTGCGGAGGGCGAGCGCCAGAAACGGTCGAAGACGTGCGGCAGGTCCTCGGCGGGGATGCCGGGGCCGTGGTCCCGCACCGTGAGGGTGCCGAAGCGGAGCTGGACGTCGATGCTGCCGCCGGGCGGGCTGAACTTCACCGCGTTGTCCAGCAGGTTGATCACCGCGCGCTCCATCGAGTGCGCGTCGGCGCGCACGTACCAGGGCCGCAGCTCGACGTTGAAGACCAGCCCGGGACCGCGGAGCCGGGCCCGGTCCAGCGCGCGGGCGGCGATGTCGTGCAACGGCAGCACCTCCAGCGGCTTGGAGCCCTTCGGGCGGGAGGGTCGCGACAGTTCCAGCAGGTCCACGATGAGCGTGGACAGCTCCACCATCTGCGCCTTCATATTGCCGAGCATCCGGTTCCGGGTCGCCTCCGGCAATGCGCGCCCGGTCTCCTCACTGCGCACCAGGAGGTCCACGTTCGTGCGCAGCGAGGTCAGCGGGGTGCGCAGCTCGTGCCCGGCATCCGCGATCAGCTGCGACTGCCGGTCCCGGGAGCTGGCCAGGGCCACGCTCATGGAGTTGAACGACTCGCTCAGTCGGGCGATCTCGTCCTTCCCGGAGACGGCGATGGTCGTCCCCAGCTCCTCGGTCCGCGCGATGTGCTCCACGGCTGCGGTCAGCCTGTCCACCGGCTTGAGCGCCGCCCGCGCCACCCACAGGCCGATGCCCGCAGCGCCGAGGATTCCGCCGGCTGCGACACAGGCGAGGATGATCAGCAGTCTCTGCAGGGAGTCCTGCACCTGGGTCAGCGGTACGGCGGTGAGGACATAGGCGCCCGAACCACCGGTGACCTTGACTTCGGCGGGAACACCATCCGTATAGCTGCCGGACCGGAACAGCGTGTCCCCATCTGCCACCGAGGCGTCCGAGGCGACGGTGTTGATCCCCCGTGTGCTCTGCGCGAGAACGCACACCTGGCCGGCGCTGTCACCGCTGGTCAGGACTAGTTGCATGTCCCAGCGGTTGGGCGGGTTCGGCTGGCCACTCGTATTGGAATTGGTCGCGGCTACCGACTTGGCCGCCGCGGAGGTGGCTGAGGTCGCGCAGTACGAGTTGTGCACGAAGACCTCGGAGCCCACCCGCACTGATGCGAGATTCTGGTGCACCTGGTCGTAGAGCTGCCCGCGGACGATGAAGTAGCAGGAGAACGCCGACGCCGCGATCGCCACCGCCACGGCGGCAGCCGTCAGCAGCGACAGCCGTCCGCGCAGTGACATCCGGCTGAACCAGCCGCCGAACCGCCGCTTGGGCCGCTCCGCAGCGGGCCCCTCGGCGACAGCCGTGGTCTCGCTCACGTCCCGCTGCCCGCGCGGAGCGCGTACCCGACGCCGCGGACCGTGTGGACCAGGCGGGGCATGCCGCCGGCCTCGGTCTTGCGGCGGAGGTACATCACGTACACGTCCAGGGAGTTCGACGACGGTTCGAAGTCGAAGCCCCAGACGGCCTTCAGGATCTGCTCGCGGGTCAGCACCTGGCGCGGGTGCGCCAGGAACATCTCCAGCAGCATGTACTCGGTGCGGGTCAGCTCCACCGGCTGGCCCGCACGGGTCACCTCGCGGGTGGTGGTGTTCATCTTCAGGTCCTCGAAGGCGAGGACCTCGTCCTCGGCCGCGCCGCCGACCCCCGCCGCCTGGGCGATGGAGTTGCGCCGCAGCAGTGCCCGAACCCTGGCCAGCAGCTCGTCCAGTTCGAACGGCTTGGCCAGGTAGTCGTCGGCACCCACGTCCAGCCCGGTGACCCGGTCGCCCACGGCGTCCCGCGCCGTCAGCATCAGCACCGGGACGGTGTCCCCGCGGGACCGCAGCCGACGGACGGTCGTGAGACCGTCCATCCGCGGCATCATGATGTCCAGCAGCACCAGGTCGGGCGACTTCTCGGCGATGGCGTCCAGCGCCTCCAGGCCGTCCGAGGCGGTGGTCACCTCGTAGCCCTCGAAGGCAAGGCTGCTCTCCAGGGCGTCGCGCAGCGCGGGCTCGTCGTCGACGACCAGGACGCGTGCGAGCGCGTCCTCGGACGATGACGGGTCATTGGCTGCGGACTGCGCGGCGGAGGCACTCATCTGCTTGTTTCCTCGGATTCCTCAGGTACGGACACGATGGCATCTGTCCGCGATTGTCCGTCACGGGTGGGTCCCGCGTCAGGACGACGTTCTGTCACGGTGTCGCGGTGGAGCGTCAGGAGGTGATGTTGTGGCCGGCCTGGAGCTGCGACAGGACCGCCTTCACGGCGTTGATCGGGATGGCGAAGCCGAGTCCGACGCTGCCGGCCGAGCTGCTGGAGCTGCTGCTGGAGGACGAGCTGTACATCGAGGCGTTGATCCCGACGACCTCCCCGGAGCTGTTGAGCAGCGGGCCGCCGGAGTTGCCGGGGTTGAGCGAGGCGTCGGTCTGGATCGCGCTGTAGGTGGCGGTCTGGGCGCCGGAGGAGGAGCTGCTGCCGGAGCCGCTGCTGCCCTGCTCACCGGACCAGCTCGGGAAGCCGAAGCCGCCGTTGGACTGGGTGGTGCTCTGGCTGACGTCCACGGTGACCTTGCGGTTCAGCGCGCTGACGATGCCGGAGGTCACGGTGCCGGTGAGGCCGTCCGGGTTGCCGATGGCGACCACGGAGTCGCCGATCGCGACCGAGCTGGAGTCGCCGAGCGAGGCGGCCTTGAGGCCGCTGACGCCGCTGGCCTTGATCACGGCGACGTCGAGGCTCGCGTCGGTGCCGACGACGCTCGCGCTGGCGGTCTTGCCGTTGCTGAAGGTGATCTTGATGGTGGCGCTGCTGTCGCTCGCCGCGGCGGAGATCACGTGGTAGTTGGTGAGGATCTGACCGGTCGAGGTCAGGATGATGCCGGTGCCGATGTCCTCGCTCTGGCCCGAGTCGACCGTGATCTGCACGGTGCTGGGCGTGACCGCGGCCGCTATCGCTGCGGTGTTGCTGGTGCTCTTGGAGTCGGAGGTGACCACGGCGCCGGTGCTGTAGCTGGCCGCGTTGCTGCGATCGGCGCTGATCACGCCGCCGGCGACGCCGCCGGCCAGCGCGGAGACCAGCGCGACCGCCGCCACCAGGGCGATCGGACGGCGTAGCCGGCTGCGCTTCTTGGGAGCGGGCTCGGCCGCGTGGTGCGCCATCTCGCCGGGGGCGCCGCCGTCGTGGCCGCCCCAGCCGCTGCCGCCCGCATACGGCGCGGGGGCGGGCAGGGCGGGACCGGGGAGCGGCGCGGTGTCGCCGGGAAGGACGGTGCCCTCGATGGGCGCCTCGCCGTAGTGGGCCGCCGGCGCGTGCTCCGGCTTGGGGGGCAGCGGCACCGTCGGGTCGACGCCCGTGCCGTCACCAGTGGTGTAGGGGTACACGCCCGGCTCGGGGGCGCCTTCAGAATTCCGGTGCGTCTCGCTCATGGCTTCAATTTCCGCCCGCAAGATGAGAGCCCACTGAGAGCAAGCTCATAGCCCCACGAAAGAATCAAGGTCCAAGCTCCCCTCAGATGAGTGTCGGCTAGCTGCAGCCGCAGGAGCGCCTGGTCACCAGCCTGCTGGGGAAGCGCCGGACCCGGGGCGTGTCCGAACCCGGCACCAGCAGCGAGTCGTCCAGCACCAGGTCCACCGCCGCCTTGGCCATGGCGTCCCGGTCCGAGGCGATGGTGGTCAGCGGCGGGTCGCAGAACGCGGCCTCGGGGATGTCGTCGAAGCCGGCCAGGGCCAGGTCCTCGGGGATCCTGACGCCGACCTCGCGGGCCGCCCTGGCCACGCCGATGGCCTGGTCGTCGGTGGAGCAGAAGATCGCCGGGGGACGGTCGGGGGAGCGCAGCAGCTCGACGGCGACGGCGCGGGCCCCGTAGCGGTCGAAGGGCGCGTCGATGAGCCGGCCCTCGGTCGCCACACCCGCGGCGGTCATGGCCCGGCGCCAGCCCTCGATGTGGTCGATCACCGGGTCGCCCGGCGCGGGCGAGGCGACCGGGCCGCCGAAGCAGGCGACATAGGCGTGGCCGTGCCCGAGCAGGTGCTCGACGGCCAGCTGGGCGCCGCCCACGTCGTCGGTGACCACGGCGACGTCCTCGGCGCTCTCCGGGCGGCGGTGCAGCAGCACCACCCGGGAGTCGTCCTCGGCGGCGAACTCGGTCGCGGCCTGCTGCGAGGGCCCCTGGCTGATCAGGATCAGCCCCGAGACGCGCATGCCCAGAAAGGCCCGGACGTAGTGCATCTCACGGTCGCCGACGTAGTCGGAGTTCCCTATCAGCACGATCTTGCCGCGCTCGGAGGCCACCCGTTCCACCGCGTGCGAGAGCTCCGCGAAGAACGGCTGGCGGGCATCGGGCACGACCATGCCGATGAGGTTGGTACGGCGGCTCGCCATCGCCTGGGCGACGCTGTTGGGGCGGTAGCCGAGTTGCGCTATCGCCGCGAGCACGCGTTCGCGGGTCGCCGGGGCGACCGGGCGGGGGCCATTGTTGATGACGTAGCTGACGACCGCGGTCGAGGTCCCTGCCAGCCTGGCCACGTCGTCGCGGGTCACCTTGGGCACGGCGGCAGTCTACGCGCCTCACCGATCTGTGGTGGACCTGTCCAGAACTGCGAGATCCATTCGGGTTTCCGCAGGCGGCCGTACGGGCGTGGGGGGGGGGGGGGGGGGGGCCCCCCCCGCCCCCCCCCCCCCCCCCCCCGGCGCCCCCCGCCCCCCCCCCCCACAACCCCCCCCCGGCGGGGGGGGGGCCCGCCGGGGGGGGGGGGGGTCTGCGGGCGGGGCGGGGCGCCGGGGCCGCCGCGCCGGGGTGTGGGGGGGGGCCCGCCCTCACCCCCCCCCCCCGGCCGCCCCCCCCCACGCCCGCGTGAACGACGGCCGGACGGATCTCAGACCTCTGCGTCCGCCTCGATCTGCTCGACGGCAGCGGAGGGCGGGAACGTCGCGTCGGCCTCGGGCCGGGGGATGCTCCCCTTGTCGCCCTTCTCCGGCACCACGAAGCGGTAGCCGACGTTGCGCACGGTGCCGATCAGCTGCTCGTGCTCCGGGCCCAGCTTCGCCCGCAGCCGCCGGACGTGCACGTCCACGGTCCGGGTGCCGCCGAAGTAGTCGTAGCCCCAGACCTCCTGCAGCAGCTGCGCCCGGGTGAAGACCCGGCCGGGGTGCTGCGCGAGGTACTTGATGAGCTCGAACTCCTTGAAGGTCAGGTCCAGCACCCGGCCCTTGAGCTTGGCGCTGTAGGTGGCCTCGTCCACGGACAGGTCGCCGTTGCGGATCTCCATCGGACTGTCGTCCTGGACGACCTGCATCCGGCCGGTGGCCAGCCGCAGCCGCGCCTCGACCTCGGCCGGGCCGGCCGTGTCGAGCAGCACGTCGTCGATGCCCCACTCGGCGGTGACGGCGGCCAGGCCGCCCTCGGTCACGATCAGGACCACCGGCGCGCCGGGCCCGGTGGAGCGGATGAGCTGGCAGAGACTGCGGATGTGCGGCAGGTCGCGACGGCCGTCGACCAGGACCACATCGGCGCTGGGGGTGTCCACGAGGGCGGAGCCCTCGGCAGGGGCGACACGTACGTTGTGGAGCAGCAGGCCGAGTGCGGGCAGCACCTCGGCGGACGGCTGCAGGGCATTGGTGAGCAGCAGCAGAGAACTCATACCCGGTTAGTCCCCTTTCCGGGTGGGACGGTGGGGTCGGCGGCTCCCTTGGGTCCGGTCGGGCACACGGCGTTGTGCGTTCCGTCCGGGGAAGCCTCTCGCAGGTCACGCGTTCAGGGTCGGTATGCAGAAAAAGCTGCAATGCGTAAAGGCTGCAATGCACAAAGGACCCGGGGGCGACTCTGCCCGGATCCCTTGGAGAAGGAGAATAGCCCACATGGACGCTGCCGCGAAGGGCCTGACCAGGACTGGTACCGATGCGCGACCTTGGAACGCCCCCGCCGAGGCGATTCTGCTGACCTCCGACGGTGTACGTATCCATGCAGCTCACCGCCCTGCCGGCGGCCCCGGTGCAGCCGCTGGGAGGGACCTGGCGGTGGTCGTCGCGCACGGTTTCTCGGGGGCGGTGGAACGCCCCGCGCTGCAACGCGCCGCAGGGGTGCTGTCCCACTATGCGGGCGTGGTGATTTTCTCCTTCCGCGGCCACGGCCGGTCCGGCGGGCGCTCCACCGTCGGCGACCGGGAGGTCGAGGATCTGCAGGCCGCGGTCGAGTGGGCGCGTTCGCTGGGCTACCGGCGGATCGTCACCGTCGGCTTCTCCATGGGCGGCGCCGTGGTGGTCCGCCATGCCGCGCTGTACGGGGGAGTGGCGGCGGTGGCCACCGTCAGCGCACCGGCCCGCTGGTACTACCGGGGCACCGCGCCGATGCGGCGGCTGCACTGGGTCGTCATGCGTCCGCTGGGCCGGGTGGTCGGGCGGCTCGGGCTGCGGACCAGGATCGACCCCCAGGAGTGGACGCAGATCCCGGTGCCGCCGGTGGAGGCGGCCGCGCTGCTGGCCGAGCGGGGCATCCCGCTGCTGGTCGTGCACGGTGACAGCGACCCGTACTTCCCGCTGGACCACCCGCGCTCGCTGCATCTGGCCGCCGCCGCGAAGGGCAGCTCGCAGCTGTGGATCGAGCCGGGGTTCGGCCACGCCGAGAACGCCGCGGACGAGGCGCTGCTCGAACGTGTGGGCGAGTGGCTGACCGGCGCGCGGTGACGAGAGCGGGCGGATGAGGCCATGATGGCCCGATGCGAGGTTCCACTGAGGAGGGTGAGATGACCGCACGTCCGGCATCCGCCGAGGCAGCAGGCGTACATGAGGGGGTGATCCGCTACTGGGCGGCGGCCAAGGCCGAAGCGGGCACGGGCGAGGAGCCGTACCGCGCGGCGACGCTCGCCGAGGCGCTGGCGGCCGCGCGTGCGCTGCACGCCGACCGGCCGCGCTTCGCGCAGGTTCTCGGCCTGTGCTCGTTCCTGGTGGACGGCGACCCGGTCGGCACCCGTGACCACGCCGAGGTCGAGCTGGCGCAGGGCGGCACCGTCGAGGTCCTGCCGCCGTTCGCGGGAGGGTGACGCAGAGCATGTCCGGATATTCGGGTTCCCCCATCTTCCCCGCCGAAGGCCAGCAGCCGCAGCCGCAGTCGCCCGAGTGGACCGAGGCCGACCAGACCTCCCTCCTCCCGCCCTACCCGCAGGGCCCGCCGGCCAACGGCGACGCGACCCCGCCGCCGGCCTCACGCTTCGGCCAGATCCACGAGCGCTACGCCACCACCGAGGTGCCGCTGCCCCAGGACCTGATCCAGCCTCAGTTCCCGTCCCAGGCTCCGGGCCAGGGCCAGGGGCAGGGGCAGGGCCAGGGCCAGGGGCAGGGCCAGCCCCAGCCCCAGAGCCAGGGGCAGAGCCAGCCCCAGGGGCAGGCCCAGAACCAGTTCCAGAGCCAGGCCTATGGTCAGGGCCATTTCCAGCCCCAAGCCCCGTCCCAGCCCCAGGCCCAGCCCCCGTCCCAGCCCCAGGCCGGGGCGCCCGCGTGGCCGTCTGAGTGGGAGCGCGGGGCGGCGCCGGCCGCTGCGCCCGCTCCGCCCAGCGGATGGCAGCCCCAGGCGCAGCCGGAGCACGGTTTCCCGCCGCAGGCCCAGTCCTGGGCCGGCCCCGACGCCGAGGCGACCGCCTTCCTCCCGCCGGTCCCGGCGCAGGCGCCGCAGCCCGGCTTCGCCGAGTGGCAGCCAGCCGGCCCTCCGCCGCAGGCGCAGTCGTGGGCGGGTCCGGACGCCGAGGCGACCGCGTTCCTTCCGCCGGTCCCACCGCAGCCGCAGGCGCCGCAGTCGGGCTTCGCGGAGCAGCACCAGCCCGGCCCCCCGCCGCAAGCGCAGCCGCAGGCGCAGTCGTGGGCGGGTCCGGACGCCGAGGCGACCGCGTTCCTTCCGCCGGTCCGACCGCAGCCGCAGGCGCCGCAGTCGGGCTTCGCGGAGCGGCACCAGCCCGGCCCCCCGCCGCAGGCGCAGTCGTGGGCGGGCCCGGACGCCGAGGCGACTGCGTTCCTCCCTCCCGTCCCGCCGCAGCCGCAGGCATCACAGCCTGGCGCTCCGGCCTGGCAGCCGCCGGCCCCCGGCGGGGACGCCGAGGCCACCGCCTACCTGCCGCCCGTGCCGTCCGCCGGTCCCGCCGCCGCCCCGTACTCGCCGCAGGCACAGCCCCCCGCCCCGACTCCCGAGTACTTCGACGCCCTCGGTGCCCAGCCGCAGTCCCAGCCGCTCGCCTACGGCGCGCCCAACTCGCTCCGGGAGACCTTCGCCGCCGCCCAGCCCACCGGCCCGGCCGGGGACTTCGCGCCGCCGCCGGCGCAGCCGCTGGAGGCCCAGCCGGGCGGCTCGCTGCGCGAGGCCTTCGCGGCGGCGCAGCCCACCGGGCCCACGACCGCTGAGGGCCCGGCCGCGCCGGCCGCCCAGGCCGCCCCCGCCCGCAGGGGCTCGCCGATCATCGACCCGGGCATCCAGCCCGCCGCCGCGACCCTGGCGATCGCGGTGCTGCTGACGCTCGCCGCCCTGCTGGGCCGTCCCGCTCTGCTCGTCCCGACGCTGCTGCTGCAGGCCGTGACCTCCGCCGGGTGGTTCCGGCTGAACGGCATGTGGCCCGCCCGGCAGGGCATCGCCCTGGCCGCGCTCGGCGGTTTCACCGCGGACGCCGCGATGCTCGCCGCCTCCGGCGGCACCGCGCCGGCCGTGCTGGCGGGCACTCTCGGCGGATTCTTCCTGCTGGTGCTGATCCTGCAGATCTTCCGGCCGAGCAACCCGGACGAGCGCTTCTACGCCCTGACCGTGAGCGCTTCGGCGACGGTCATGACCGTCCTCGCCGGCTGCTTCCTGGCTGCCGGGTCGGTCTCCCACCACGGCTGGTCGACCGGTGCAACGGTGACCGTCGGCGCGCTGTCCGCGGCGCTCGCCACCCTGGTCTCCGCGCTGCCGATGCTCCCCGCCAAGGTGTCCTTCGGGGCCGGCGCGGCGACCGGGCTGCTGGTCGGGGCCCTGCTGGGCGCCGCCACCGGGCTCGGCGCGGGCGGGGGCGTGCTGCTCGGTCTGGCCGGGGCCGGCTGCGCCCTGGTCGGCCGCCGGGTCGCGGCGTACGACTTCCCGTCCCGCTTCGTCCACCTGACGGCGGGTGTCGCCGTGCCGCTGGCCTGTGCGGCCCCGGCGGTCTTCCTGGTGGGCCACCTGCTCGCGGGGTAGACGCACCGGCGAGTGCTGAGCATCCGGGTCGGGCGGCCCGCGGAACCAGGGGCCGCCCGACCGCTGTCCTTTCACTCAGCTTCTACCGGCGGGGTCCCGTCAGCGGAACCTTTCCGCCTCGGGGTTTCGTGGGGGTCCGGGGGGTCGCTCCCCGGAAAATTTGGAGCAGGCATGTCCGTCCAAGGGAGGACTTCCATGCGCGCCGCGCGCCGACTGCTGATCGTCCTGATCGTCCTGGCCGCCCTGTTCGTCGCGGCCGACCGGATCACCCTGCACTTCGCCGAGAGCCAGGCCGCGAGCAGGATCCAGTCCCAGCGGAACCTGTCGCAGAAGCCGAGCGTCAGCATCGAGGGCTTCCCCTTCCTGACCCAGCTCGCCTCCAAGAAGTTCGACGAGATCAAGCTGAGCGCCGCCGCCCTGACCGTGAACGACGGCAAGGGCGGCCCCGACATCCGCCTGCAGAACTTCCGTATCGACGCCAGGAACGTGAAGGTCACCGGCAGCTACAGCGGGATCTTCGCGGGCAGCGGCACCGGGACCGCCCGGATCTCCTACGCGGACCTCTCCGCCGCGCTGCCCAACAAGGTCACCGTCGCCTACGGCGGCAGCCCGGGGAAGGTGAAGGTCTCCGGCAAGGTCGACCTGCCGGTGCTGGGGGCGCAGCAGGTCTCCGGCACCGCCGACATCGTCGTGGTGAACGGGACCGGCATCAGCCTGACCAACATCAGCGGGATCACCGGGGTCGACCCGACCGTGGCCGACCTGGTCTCGTCCTTCCTCCAGCCGCAGTTGGCGCTCGCCGGTCTGCCCAGCGGGCTCAGGCTGGAGTCGGTGCAGCCGGGCCCGGACGGCATCGACGTCACGGTCTCCGGCACCAACGTCTCGCTCAGCAAGTGAGGGTCGTGCAGAGAGGCCGTCCCGATCTGCGAGACGCGGTGTCCATGCCCGTCTCGCGGATCGGCGGAACACCCCTCCCGGGATCCCCCGCACCCCCGTCCGCAACCGGCCGGATCCACCCCCGTCGCCATTGATACCGCCATACGGACAGTTTTATCCCAGCATTCAAGACGGCGATGACAGCACGCGCTCCGTTCCCTAGCATCGAAGCCATGAAGCGACAGGCGGATCTCACGAAGCGGCGGGCGGTAGACCTGTGCCGCGTGGCCGCCTGCCTCTGTCGAATGCGCTGACAGGGCGCCACTCGTCCGTTCCAGGACGGTTCGCTCGCAGGCCGCGGGGCCGGCCCAGCCCGCCCACCGCATGAATCTCGCAGACCACTGCCGCGCTGTCCCACGATCCGGACTCCCCTCCGGACACACGTCCGCGCGGCGCCGCTCTTCCGCAACTGCCCCGGATGGAGAATCCCCATGAGCCGCAGTGACGTCCTGGTAAGCGCCGACTGGGTCCAGGACCACCTGGACGACCCGAAGGTCGTCGTCGTCGAGGTCGACGAGGACACCGCCGCGTACGACAAGAACCACATCCGCAACGCCGTCCGGATCGACTGGAAGAAGGACCTCCAGGACCCGGTCCGCCGCGACTTCGTGGACCAGGCCGGCTTCGAGGCCCTGCTGTCCGCCAAGGGCATCGCCAACGACGACACCGTCGTGCTCTACGGCGGCAACAACAACTGGTTCGCCTCCTACGCGTTCTGGTACTTCAAGCTGTACGGCCACGGCGACGTCCGCCTGCTGGACGGCGGCCGCAAGAAGTGGGAGCTCGACTCCCGCGACCTGGTCGACGGCTCCGCGGTCCCCGAGCGCGCCGCCACCGAGTACAAGGCGCAGGCCCAGGACGCCTCGATCCGCGCCTTCCGTGACGACGTCGTCGCCGCGATCGGCGCCAAGAACCTGGTCGACGTCCGCTCGCCCGACGAGTTCTCCGGCCGCCTGCTCGCCCCCGCTCACCTTCCGCAGGAGCAGTCGCAGCGTCCGGGCCACGTCCCGACCGCCCGCAACATCCCGTGGTCCAAGAACGCCAACGACGACGGCACCTTCAAGTCGGACGACGAGCTCAAGGCCCTCTACGAGGACGAGAACGTCGACCTGTCGAAGGACACCATCGCCTACTGCCGCATCGGCGAGCGCTCCGCGCTCACCTGGTTCGTGCTGCACCAGCTGCTCGGCCAGACCAACGTCAAGAACTACGACGGTTCCTGGACCGAGTACGGCAGCCTCGTCGGCGTCCCGATCGAGCTCGGCTCCAACTGACCCCCCTGAAGGCCTGAAGGAGAACAAACATGTGTGGAGCGAAGGCCGGCGGCCCCGAACTGGCAGGAGTTGACGTGGCGAGCGAGACCATCATCCAGGGTTCGGTGACCCGCGACGGCGAGCCCGTCAACGGCTACGTCCGTCTGCTCGACGAAGGCGGCGAGTTCACCGCTGAGGTGCCGACCTCCGCGACCGGACAGTTCCGCTTCTTCGCCGCCCCCGGCACCTGGACGCTCCGCGCCCTGGTGCCCGGCGCGACGGTCGACCGCGTGGTCGCCGCCCAGCAGGGCGCTGTGGCCGAGGTCGCCATCGCCGTCTGACCAGCACCCGACCCAACGGCGAAGCCCTGCCCCGGAAACCCGGCGCGGGGCTTCGCCGCTTTTGTCCTCAGGGGCGCGAGGCTGTGCTTGATCAAAGGCGCGCGCGCTCAGCCAAAGCAGACCGTCAGTAAACCAGCGCCTGCACCCCGTCCCCCATCACCTCACTGACGAACACCTGCGCGCCGGCAATCCGAACCCCCTCCAAAACATCCGCGGCCCCGATCCCGCGTCGGGCGGCACACTGCGTACACAGCGTCACCTGCCCCCCAGCGAGCACCGCGTCGAGCAGCTCAGGCAGCGGCGCCGCATGAGGAAGCTCGAACTCCGCAGCCCGTCCTGGCAGGGCGAACCACGCTGATTCCCCGGTGAGCCACAGCGACACCTCCACCCCGCTCGCGACGGCGACCGCCGCCACCGTGAACGCCTGCGAGCACCGCTCCGGCGCGTCCGCTCCCGCGGTGACCTTGATGACCAGCTTCTTCGACATACCGCCACCCTAGATACCCAGGCGTGGCGGGGCTCACCGCGAGTGCCCGCCGTCCGGCGACTAGAATCGGCGGGAGACCCTTCCCCTCCCCCGAGGAGCACGCGCGTGTCCAGCCTTGAGTACTTCTTCGACGGCCTGCTGATCGTCATCGCACTCGCCGTCGTCTGGTTCACCGTGTTCTCGGTGAAGAAGCTCTACCAGGGCCAGCGCTGACATGGTCGCCAGGATCGAGGTCCCGTCCGGCCTGCACCAGGACGTCGTCTCGTTGGCCTTCCTGCTGGGCACCTGGGAAGGGGCCGGGGTGCACGACTTCCCCGGCGCGGAGAAGTGCAACTTCGGCCAGGAGGTCGTGTTCCGCCACGACGGCCGCGCGTTCCTGGAGTACCGCTCCCGCAGCTGGGTGCTGGACGCCGAGGGCAACAAGCTGCGTCCGCTGGAGAGCGAGACCGGTTTCTGGCGGGTCACCAGCAACCAGCACGGCACCGCAGGCGCCCGCGAGGTGGAATTCTCCTCGGTCCGCGACGACGGCACCGTGGAGATCTGGTACGGCGAGCTGGCCGACGGCAAGCCGCAGATCGAGCTGGCCACCGACGCGGTCGCCCGGATCGAGGGCGCGGCCCCGTACAGCGGCGGCAAGCGCCTGTACGGGCTGGTCAACGGCGAGCTGATGTGGGTGGGTGAGAAGTCCGCCCCCGAGGTTCCGCTGCGTCCCTACATGTCGGGCCAGCTCAAGAAGGTGCTGAACCCGGCGCAGCTGGTCCAGGACGTCTCCGACCTCCCGGACGACGGCATCGCCTTCTTCCGCTGAACCACAGGTCCGAGCCGCTCGCTCCCCGCCCGCGCCCCCATAGACTCGGGGTGCGGGCTTGTGGGCCGCAGATCGGCGGGCAGAGGGGCGACGTGGTGAGCGGCATCGACTGGCAGACGGATCTGAGAGCGCGCGGGTACCGGCTCACCCCGCAGCGCCAGCTCGTACTGCAGGCCGTGGACACCCTGGGCCACGCCACCCCCGACGACGTCCTCACCGAGGTCCGCCGCACCGCGACCGGCGTCAACATCTCCACGGTCTACCGCACGCTGGACCTGCTGGAGGAGCTCGGACTGGTCTCGCACGCCCATCTGGGCCACGGCGCGCCCACCTACCACCTGGCCGACCGGCACCAGCACATGCACCTGGTCTGCCGGGACTGCGAGAAGGTCACCGAGACCGATGTGTCGCTCGCGGCGCCGTTGGTGGAATCACTGAGGGCCAGCCATGGTTTCGAGACTGACGTGAAGCACTTCGCCATCTTCGGCCGCTGTGCCGACTGCTGCCGCAAGACCGGCCCGACCGAGGACGCTGACCAGTGACGACCACGCAGACCACCCCCGCCAGTCCGCTGCTGACCACCCTCCGCGGCGCTGTCGCCGCCGACGGCGTGGACGCTCCGGTCGCCGCGCACTACGGCGAGCTCTCCCGCGAGCAGCGCGAGCTCGTCGCCGGGCGGGGCTTCGTCGACCTGTCGCACCGCGGCGTGGTCACCGTCAGCGGCCCCGACCGGCTGAGCTGGCTGCATCTGCTGCTGACCCAGCACGTCAGCGAGCTGCCGCCGCAGCAGGCGACCGAGGCGCTGATCCTCTCCCCGCACGGCCACATCGAGCATGCGCTCTACCTGGTCGACGACGGCGCCACCACCTGGATCCACGTCGAGCCGGGGACCCAGGGCGAGTTGGTGGCCTACCTGGAGAAGATGAAGTTCTTCAACCAGGTCGAGGTCGCCGACGCCACCGCCGACTACGCGGTGGTGCACCTCCCGGCCGGCTCCACGGCCTCGGCCGCCGGCGCCGCCGCCGTCCGTGAGCTGCCCTACGGCCGCGACCTGTTCCTGCCGCGCGCCGAACTGGCCGCGCTGACGGCGGGCTTCGGGTCGCCGTCCGGGCTGTGGGCCTACGAGGCGCTGCGGATCGAGGCGCACCGGCCGCGGCTGGGCTTCGAGACCGACCACCGCACCATCCCGCACGAGCTGGGCTGGCTGGAGACCGCGGTGCACCTGCAGAAGGGCTGCTACCGGGGCCAGGAGACGGTGGCCCGGGTGCACAACCTGGGCCGTCCGCCGCGCCGGCTGGTCTTCCTGCACCTGGACGGCAGCATGGAGGTGCTGCCGCCGCACGGCGCCGAGGTGCGGCTCGCCGCGGACGGCGCCGAAGGCCGTCCGGTCGGCTTCGTCACCTCCTCGGCGCGGCACCACGAGCTCGGCCCGGTGGCGCTGGCGCTGGTGAAGCGGAACACGCCGGTGGACGCCCCGCTGCTGGCCGGCACGGTGCCGGCCGCGCAGGAGGTCGTCGTCCCGCAGTAGCCCCTGCCGTGCCGGTAGGGCTCAGAACTCCAGCAGCACCGTGAACGGGCCGTCGTTCACCAGCGCGACCTTCATGTCCGCGCCGAACCGGCCCGTCTCCACGGTCGCGCCCAGCGCCCGCAGCTGCGCCACCACCTCGTCCACCAGCGGCTCGGCGACCGGCCCCGGCGCGGCGGCGTTCCAGGTGGGGCGGCGGCCCTTGCGGGCGTCGCCGTAGAGGGTGAACTGACTGATCACCAGCAGCGGGGCGTCCAGGTCGGAGCAGGACTTCTCGCCCTCCAACACCCGGAGGGACCACAGCTTGCGGGCGAGCAGCGCCGCCTGCTCGGCGGTGTCCTCGTGGGTGACCCCGACCAGGACGCAGAGCCCCGGGCCGAGGATGGACCCCACCACCTCCCCGTCGACGGTCACCTTTGCCTCGGTCACGACCTGAGCCACAGCACGCATGGCCCCATTCTGGGGCAGGCCCCGGCTGCTCCGACCAGGGGGGCTTGCAGGATCGTCCGCGCGCCCCATCGCCACCCTGCGCCAGGGCGTTGCGCAGGGAATATGCACCGGTCGTATGAGCCACCCGAATTCGCCAGGGGGTTCGTTGCGGCCGATTGGGTGCAGCTCGCCTGCGCCGGGCAGGTAGGGAGTGGGAGCATGCGAACTGAACCTGCTGGCTGAGCGTGCGGCGCGGGACGGACGATTTCGGGATGGCGAGTGTGGTGGGCGAAAGGTACGACCAGGAAACGGATCGCATCGGGGGTCTGGGCCTGGAGGAGCTGCGGACGCTGCGCCGCCAGGCGCAGGAGGACGAGGCCGACCTCTCCTACCTCCGTCGGCTGCTGCACGGCCGGGTGGACATCCTGCGCGCCGAGCTGACCCGCCGCAGCGGGCGGACCGCGGCCGCGGACACCCTTCTGGAGCAGCTGGCCGTGATCCTCACCGACCTGCCCTCCCAGGTCCGCAACTCGGCCCGGCACCTCACCCTGAACACCCCGCGCAGCGAGGAGTTCCAGGCCCTCGCCGACGAACTGATGGACGATGTGGCCCTCGCCGACCTGGAGTCGCAGTCGGACGCGGCGCTGCAGGCGGCCTGTATCAGGCTCACCGCCCATGAGCGCATGCTCTCGGGCCGCCGCCAGGGGCTGCAGCGGACGGTGGACGGTTGCAGCGCGGAGATCACCCGCAGGTACCGTGAGGGGGAAGCGCGCGTCGACGATCTGCTCTCCGGAGGCTGAACCACCATGAACACCCAGGCCACCCCGGTCATACCGCGGCCCCCCGTTCCCGACACGGCGGTGCTCGCCGAGGTGGTCCGCTCGGGCTTCACCGAGGGACGCCACCGCGGCTCCCTGGTGGTCCTGGCGGCCGACGGCTCGGTGGAGTTCGCGCTGGGCGTCCCCGACCTGCCGGTCTTCCCGCGCTCCAGCAACAAGCCGATGCAGGCGGCGGCGATCCTGCACACCGGTCTCCGCCTCGACGGCGAGCTGCTGGCGCTGGCGGCGGCCAGCCACTCCGGGGAATCGTTTCACCTGGACGGCGTCCGCAAGATCCTGGCCGGCGCCGGGCTCACCGAGCAGGCGCTGCAGACCCCGCCCTCGCTACCGCTGGACCCGGCCGAGTCGGAGGCCTGGATCCGCTGCGGCGGCCACCCCGAGCCGATCCTGATGGACTGCTCCGGCAAGCACGCCGCCATGCTGGCGACCTGTGTGGCCAACGGCTGGGACACCGGCTCCTACCTGGAGCTGGAACACCCGGTCCAGCAGCAGGCCCTGGCCACCGTGCAGCAGCTCAGCGGCGAGCGGGTCACCGCGATAGGCACCGACGGCTGCGGTGCGCCGCTGATGGCCGTCAGCCTCACCGGGCTGGCCCGCGCCTTCCGCGCCATCGCCCTCGCCGACCCCGGCACCCCCGAGCGCCGGGTCGCCGACGCGATGCGGGCCCACCCGGAGTACGTGGCCGGCACCCGTCGCATCGACACCTGGCTGATGCGCGGCATCCCGGGGGCGATCGCCAAGATGGGCGCCGAGGCGGTCCAGGCGGTGGCCCTCGACGACGGCCGGGCGCTGGCCTTCAAGATCGAGGACGGCGGATACCGGGCCGTCGGCCCGGTCCTCGCCGCCGCGCTCCGCCGCATGGGCGTAGGCGCCGCGGGGGACGCCCTCGGCCGCATCGCCTCGGCCCCGCTCTACGGCGGCGGCCACCCGGTTGGCGAGGTCCGCGCGGCGTTCTGAGGGTTTGCTTTGCGGCTGCGGCGTGTGCCTGGCTGGTCGCGCAGTTCCCCGCGCCGCTGAGGTGATGCAACTGAGCCAGTTGCAATCGCTAGGGGCGCGGGGAACTGCGCGAGCAACCAGGCACACGCCGCAGCCGAAAACCCTCAGGACCGCCCCTCGCCGGTCAGCCGGGTGAACGCCTCCAGATTGCGGGTGGACTCGCCGCGCTTGGTGCGCCACTCCCACTCGCGCTTGATCGCCGTGGCGAACCCCAGCTCCAGCAGGGTGTTGAAAGGCTCGTCCGCATTGCTGAGCACCGAGCCCAGCAGCCGGTCCACCTCGTCCGGCGTCACCGCCGCCAGCGGCAGCCGGCCGGCCAGGTAGACGTCGCCGAGCCGGTCGATCGCATAGGCGATCCCGTACAGGCGGGTGTTGCGTTCCAGCAGCCAGCGGTAGAACGCCTCGTGGTTCTCGTCGGGGTGGCGGACCACGAAGGCGTTGATGCTGAGGGTGTGCTCGCCGACCCGCAGTGAGCAGGTGGTGGACAGCTTCCGGGTGCCCGGCAGGGTCGCCACGAAGGTGTACGGGTCGCCGGAGGGCTGCTCCCAGGCCACTCCGGCGTCGTCCAGTGCCGACCGCAGTACGTCCACCGCCCGCGCGCGGGCCGAGTCCTCGTTGTCCATGCCCTGATCGATGCCCTGATCCATGCCCTGACGTTATCGCGCAGTACCCATTGCCTCGCGGTACACCTCGATCGTCTCCGCGGCCGCATTGGTCCAGCCGAAGTTGGCGGCGTGGCAGGCGGCGGCCGCGCCCATCCGCAGGCCCAGCCCCGGGGCGTCGACCAGTCGGTGCAGCGTGTGGGCCCACTCGCTGGGGTCGTGGCCCTTCACCAGGAAGCCGGTCTCGCCGTCGCGCACGGCCACCGGCAGGCCGCCGACGGAGGCCGCGACCACGGGGGTGCCGCAGGCCTGGGCCTCCAGGGCGACCAGTCCGAAGGACTCGCTGTAGGAGGGCATCACCAGGGCGCTGGCGGCGCGGTACCAGTCGGCGAGTTCGGTCTGGCAGACCGGGGGATGGAACCGGACCACATCGGATATGCCGAGCTGGGCGGCGAGTTTGTGCAGGCTCTCGGGCCGGGCCAGGCCGCTGCCGCTGGGTCCGCCGACGACGGGGACCACCAGCCGGTCGCGCAGTGAGGGGTCCCGCTCCAACAGCTCGGCCACGGCCTTCAGCAGTACGTCGGGGGCCTTGAGCGGCTGGATCCGCCCGGCGAAGAGCAGCACCGTCGCGTCCACCGGGAGGCCGAGCCGGCCCCGGATCTCGGCGCGCGCGGCCGTCGCCGCGCGGGCGCCGCTATGGTCCACCGCGTCGCCGACCGTGCCGACCGGCGTCGCCGTGGCGGGCCGGAAGACCTCCAGGTTCACCCCGGGGTGCACCACGGAGAGCTGGCCGGCGCGGGCGCCGTAGTGCTCGGCCAGCTCGTGCGCCTCCTCGGTGGTGTTGGCGATGAGACGGTCGGCGGCCTCCACGACCTGGCTCTCGCCGATGATCCTGGCGGCGGGCTCGGGGGTGTCGCCGACGGCGAGGGCGGCGTTCTTGACCTTGGCCATGGTGTGCATGGTGTGGACCAGTGGGACGCCCCAGCGCTCCGCGGCCAGCCAGCCGACCTGTCCGGAGAGCCAGTAGTGCGAGTGCACCAGGTCGTAGTAGCCGGGCCGGTAGCCCGCCTCGGCGCGGAGCACCCCGTGGGTGAAGGCGCAGAGCTGCGCGGGCAGGTCCTCCTTCATCAGCCCCTCGAAGGGGCCGGCCGTGACATGCCGGACCAGCACGCCGGGTGCCAGCTCCACGGTGGGCGGCAGGTCGGACCCGGTGGCCCGGGTGAAGATCTCCACCTCGACGCCGAGATCGGCCAGCCGTTTGGAGAGCTCGACGATGTAGACGTTCATGCCCCCCGCGTCACCCGTTCCCGGCTGGTGCAGCGGGGAAGTGTGCACACTCAGCATTGCCACGCGGGCAGGGCGCAGGGTCACCGCTCGTCCTTTCGCTCCGGCTCCGGCCGCAGCGCGACCCGTCAACAGAGGGGCAACAGCGTCCGGCCTCGGCTGATTCCCCCTGCTCAGGATGGACTGCCGCCGGTGTCCGCGTACTGCCGCCCGCGTACGCTGCCTGACATGCGTGTACGTACAGCGGGCGGCCGGTCGGCGCGGCCGGCGCGGCCGGTGGGGGCGGTGACCCGGGGTACCACCAATCCCAACCGTCTGCGCCGTATGGACCGCTGGATCGCGGCGGAGCTCGCCCCGGCGCTCCGGGCCGCGGACGCGCCCCCGGTCGCGGTCGACCTCGGCTACGGCGCGGCTCCCTGGACGGCCGTGGAGCTGCGCAGCAGGCTGGCGGCGGTCCGGCCGGACGTACGGGTGGTCGGGATCGAGATCGAACCGGAACGGGTCGCCGTCGCCCAGCGCTATGCGAGCCCGCCGGAGCTGACCTTCCGGCGAGGCGGCTTCGAGATCCCGCTGGACGGCGCGGGCGGTGCGCCGGGGCCCGGTGGCGCGCTGCTGATCCGGGCCGCGAACGTGCTGCGCCAGTACGAGGAGGCCCAGGTCGCGGACGCCTGGGCGCTGCTCCGGGCCCGGCTGGCGCCGGGCGGGCTGCTGGTCGAGGGCACCTGCGACGAGATCGGCCGCCGCCATGTCTGGGTGGCCCTGGACCGCGAGGGCCCCCGCACGGTGACCTTCGCGGCCCGCCTGGGCGGCCTGGACCGACCGTCCGACCTGGCCGAACGGCTGCCCAAGGCGCTGATCCACCGCAATGTCCCGGGCGAGCCGGTGCACGCCTTCCTCCGCGACCTGGACCGCGCCTGGGCCGCGGCCGCGCCCTACGCCGACTTCGGGGCGCGGCAGCGCTGGATCGCCGCCGCCCGCGCGGTGTCCGCCGACTGGCCGGTGGTCGGAGGCCCGCGCCGCTGGCGGCTGGGAGAGCTGACGGTCCGTTGGGAAGCGGTCGCACCGGCGCTGCCCTGACGGTCCGTCAGCTCTGGAGGTGCGCGATGCCCCTACGCCGCCGCCCAGGTCGGCCACCCCTACATCTGGGGCGGCACCGGGCCGTTCGATTCCGCGTACTGCCCCACGTCCCGGTGGTGCAGCTGCGCCCCGGTGATCTGATCATCTATTTCCCGGATGCCAGCCATGTGGCGCTCCGCGGGGGCGACGGCGCGATCGTCCAGTGCCCCGCACCCGGGTGCGAAGGTCGAGCTCTCGGCCGCCGGCTCGATGCCCGTTCCGGGGGTCGTCCGACCCGACTGGCAGGTGGTACGAACCACTTTCACTCGAACGAGTTATCGAATATTTATGGCGTGTTGACGCCCGTTCAGGCCACCATGGACCCATGCCCCAAGCCCGGTCCCGTGCATCACAGGCCCAACTCCAGGCGCACGGACTCGAACACCCCGAACGCGTCAGCCCCGAACAGCACGAACCGCACCTCGGCCACCCGGCTTCCGGTTCCCAGAGCCACCTCCCGCACCGTCCGCAGCGCGATCCTCGCGGCGTCGTCCGCCGGCCAGCCGTAGACGCCGGTCGAGACGGCCGGCATCGCCACCGTCCGCGCGCCCAGCTCGTCCGCGACCCGCAGCGATTCGCGGTAGCAGGAGGCCAGCAAGGCGGCCCGGCCCGGATCCTGCGCCGCGTACACCGGCCCGACGGTGTGGATGACCCAGCGCGCCGGCAGCCTCCCGGCGGTCGTCGCCACGGCCTGCCCGGTCGCCAGTCCCTTGCCGTAGTGCGACGCCCGCAGCGCCCGACAGGCCGCCAGGATCTCCGGCCCGCCCTTCCGATGAATGGCGCCATCGACCCCGCCACCACCCAGCAGCGACGAATTGGCCGCATTGACCACTGCGTCCACCGCCTGCTCGGTGATATCACCCTGAATCGACGTGATCTCCATCACGCACTCCTCTCGATAGGTCGCACGCTACCGCCCCAGGCCCCGCGCGGGCTCCGGGATATCTGCAGCCCCATGAGTCCCGCCGCAGGCCACAGGGATCCCGGGTCACTTCGTCGGGCCGGCGCCACGGAGTGCGAAGGGCCTGTGGAGATCACGTTAGGGTCACGGGAACAGGGCAGGTTCGTGGTGTCTTATGGGCACTGCTTCCGCCGGTCAACCGTTGCACAGCCAGGGAGAGGGAGGTATCGCTGATGCCCGCGATCGAACGCGCGCACGACCCGCAGTCGAGCACGGCCAGTCCGCGACCGATACCGCGCCCGCGCCCTGCCACGGTGGCTACCGCTCCGCTCCCGGCCCCGGTGACCCCGGCCGGCGGCGTCCTCTCCGTGCTGCTCATCGACGACAGCCCGCAGGACGCCGAGGCGTTCCACAACCTCCTCGCCGAGGTCGGCCCCGAGGTGCAGCTCCGCTGGGCCCGCACCCTCGACGCCGGCACGGCCATGCTCAACGCCGACACCGCCTGCGTCCTGCTCGACCTCGAACTCCCGGACGGCGGCGGCCTGGACGGCCTGCGCCGACTGCTGCGCCGCGCACCCCGTACCGCCGTGCTCGCCGTCACCAGCACCGCCGACGTGCACCTGGGCGCGGCCGCGGTCGCGGCCGGCGCGCAGGACTTCCTGGTCAAGCAGGAGATCGACGGCCGGCTGCTGACCCGCGCCGTCCGCTACGCCGTCGAACGCAAGCGGGCGGACGAGTCCCAGCGCAGGCTGGTCGAGGCCGAGCTGCGCGGCCAGGAGAAC
Source organism: Streptacidiphilus sp. EB103A (assembly GCF_041261405.1). Lineage (NCBI taxonomy): Bacteria > Bacillati > Actinomycetota > Actinomycetes > Kitasatosporales > Streptomycetaceae > Streptacidiphilus > Streptacidiphilus sp. EB103A. The sequence continues at coordinate 54,697 of NZ_JBGCAQ010000013.1, forward strand.
GCCCGCCTGCAGCGGCATCTGCTGCCCACCCCGCTGCTGGAGGGCTCGGGCCTGGCCTTTCACGCCCGCTACCGCCCCGGCCGCCGCCGCGCGCTGCTCGGTGGCGACTTCTACGACGCCGTCCGCACCGCCGACGGCACCGTCCATGTCGTCATCGGCGACGTCTGCGGCCACGGTCCGGACGAGGCCGCGCTCGGAGTCGCGCTGCGGATCGCCTGGCGCACCCTGGTCTTCGCCGGACTCCAGGGCGAGGCCCTGCTCAGCACGCTCCAGCGGGTGCTGGAGCACGAGCGCCGCAGCGAGGAGATCTTCGCGACCCTCTGCATGCTCGCGATCGAACCGGAGAGCGAGTACGCCGAGCTGCACCTCGCCGGACATCCCGCGCCGCTGCTGCTGCGCGAGGACCGCGACCCCGAACTGCTCCCGTACGACTTCGGCGGCCCGGCCCTGGGCCTGCTGCCGATGCTCGGCGACAGCGGGGAGGAGCAGTGGCCACCGCGCAAGGTCAGGCTGGGCTCGGAGTGGGGCCTGATGCTCTACACCGACGGCCTGATCGAGGGCCGGATAGGGGCGGGCACGCGCCGGCTCGGCCAGGAGGGGCTGATCGCCATGATCGGCGACCACCAGGAGAGCGGTCTGCGCGACGAACTGCTGATCGACACGGCCATGTCCGAGGTCGAGGACCTCAACGGCGGCGCGCTCGCCGACGACGTCGCCGTCCTGCTGCTCACCCGCAGCGGCAGCGCGCCGGTCACCTACGTGTAGCCGGGCCTCCGCCCGGCCCCGCCGCGGACCGCTGAGGGCCGCGGGACGCGGCGGTCACCCTCGGGGGCCATCGTCAGGGGCCGCCGTCAGGCCACGGTCACCAGGGTCCGTACGGCCCCATGTTGCTGCGGTCGTCCTTCTTGCCGCCGCCGAGGCGGCCCTTGCCGCGCCGCTGCGGCGAGATCGCCCTGATCCGGGGGCGGACGTCCACCATGTAGACGATCGCCGCCACCAGGCCGATCAGGCTGAGCATCTGGCCCAGGCCGGGCACCGCGAAGACGCTCACCGCCACCGCCAGGCCCAGCACGATCAGCCAGAACGGCTTGGTCTGCTTGTCCACGGCCCGGTAGGCGTCCTCGCGCCGGAACGCGGCGTCGATGAAGACGAACACCTTGAACACGAGCAGGGCGAGCATCAGCCACCCCAGCACATTGCTGAACCAGTCCACCAGGATGCCGCCAGCCAGTTGCTCGCCCATCACATCTCCTTAGGCCCCGCACAGTCCTGCCGGATTCTGCGGCTCATCGTCCCACGGGGCTGCCCCCGCTGGATTGAACGAAAGGAACGCGCCGGGGGTGCCCGACGCGTCCCTTTCTTCCCTGCTGACCGCGTGTTCAGGCCTTGGGCGCGCTCTTCCGCGGCGTGGTCCGCTTGGCAGCCGGCTTGGCCGGCGCCTCCGGCTCGACCGCGGCGGCGACGTCCACGGCCTTCTCGGCCGCCGTCTCGGCGACCTGGTCGACCTCGGCCGCGAAGGCGTCGGCCTTGGACTCCGCCGTGCCGGCGATGCCGACCAGCTCGTCCGCCGTCTCCTTACGCTGGCGGTCCACGACGACCTTGCCGCGCTCGGCCAGCTCGTCGTACACCTCGCGCGCCTTGACGGCCAGCTCGGCGGCCCGGCCGACCGACTGCAGCGCCAGGTCCTGGGCCTTCTCCTGCAGCGACTTGAAGTCGCTGGGCAGGCTCGACACGGTCTCGCTGACCTTGGCCTGCGCCTCGGTCAACCGCGTCTGGGCCACCTTCAGCCGGGTCGCGGCCTGCTCCTGCACGACCTTGCGGTCGGTGGCGGCAAGGGTCGCCGCCTTCTCGGGCACCTCGCGCAGCTTCTCCACCGCGAGGTCGCCGGCGCCGGCGAGCGCGTACAGCGGCGTGGGGTCCGAAAGGGTCTTGCGCAGATCATCGGTGATGGGCATGGGAGTTCCTCCCCTGGTCGGGATCTTCCTGGGTCCTGCCGGCAGGTGTCCCCGGCTCCGCCTCGGTCTCGCCCTCGTTGGCGTTCTCCTTGAGGAAGGAGTCGTAGACGGCGAGCAGCACCTGCTTCTGCCGCTCGTTGATCAGTGAGTCCGCGAAGATCGCGGCCCGGAGCTCCAGGCCGGCCTCCTCGCGTTCGTCGAGGATCCCCGCCTGCACGTACAGCGTCTCCGCCGAGATCCGCAGCGCCTTCGCGATCTGCTGCAGGATCTCCGCACTCGGCTTCCGCAACCCGCGCTCGATCTGACTGAGATACGGATTGGACACCCCTGCGGCGTCGGCGAGCTGACGCAGTGAGTACTGCGCATGCCGCCGCTGCTCACGGATGTACTCGCCGAGCGAGCCGACGTTCAGTGAGGCCATGCCTCCACCATGCACCCCCGGTGCTAACTATTGCAAGCACATCGCTTGCAACTGTGACCCATGTCGCTGTCAGGCCATGTTGCTGTCAGACCGTGGCGAGTCGGTCCACCAGCAGTTCCACCCTCGACTCGGTGTACTCCGGCGGCAGCCGTCGCGCCCGGGTCAGGGTGGCCAGTCCGTGCAGGGACGCCCAGAACAGCTCGGTGAACAGCCCCGGGTGGACGCCGTCCCCGGCGACCTCGCCGAGGCTTTCCAGCAGCGCGGCGAAGGCGTCCTTCAGTGGTTCCGGGGTGTCCTCGGCCGCGAACGCCAGGCCGCCGTCGAGCTGGAACATGGCGTCGTAGACCGCCGGGTTGCGCTCGGCGAAGTCGAGGTAGGCGCGGGCGAGGGCGGCGACCCGCTCGCGCGGGCCCTGCGCGGTCCCGCGGGTCGCGGCCCGCAGCGCCGCGGCCATCTCGGCGGCGCCCTCCAGGGCGACGGCGCCGATGATCTCGCGCTTGCCGCGGAAGTGGCTGTAGAGGACGGGCTGGCTGTACTCGATGCGCTCGGCGAGCCGGCGGGTGGTGACCGCGTCCCAGCCCTGCTGCTCGGCGAGTTCGCGGGCCGTCGCCACGATGAGGCGCTCGCGGCCCGCCCGTTCGCGCTCCTTGCGTTCCTGTACCGACATGGTGCGATCCTAGCACCGCTAGACAATCAAGCAGTAGCAGTACTAGCGTTGCCTCATCAGCTAGCAGCACTAGATTCCGGGAGGGGTCATCATGCTCGACACACTCGAGGTGCTCACCACCGTGGTCACCGGCGTGATGGTGGGGGTGGAGTTCTCCGTCGCCTTCGTCATGAACCCGATCTTCAACGCGCTTCCCCAGGACAGCGGCCAGCTCGGCCGCGCCCACGGGGGCCGGATGCTCGGCGCCATGATGCCGTTCTGGTACATCGGCTCGCTCGTCCTCGTCGCGGTCTGGGCCGCCGCCGGACGGCACCACCACGGCGCCGGCCTGGTCGTCACCGCCGGCGCGCTGCTGATCCTCAGCGTGATCATGTCGATCCTGCTGCTCGTCCCGATCAACAACCAGAGCAAGACCTGGACCCCCGAGAACCGGCCCGAGGACTGGAAGGAGCAGACGAACCGCTGGGACCGCTACCACTACATCCGTGTCGCCGTCATCACCGCCGCCTTCGCCCTGCTGGCCGCCGCCCTCACCTGACCCCGCCGACCGAGCCCACGCAGGCGGCGCGCACTCCTCCACCCCGAGTCATCTGCGGCGGCGCTTGGTGGTCTCGGTCCTGACCGTCTCGTGCAACTCGTCCGAGGTGAAGCCGAGGTTGCGCAGGATCTGTGCGGCGGGACTCTTCTCGGCGCGGATCAGGCCCAGCAGCATGTGTTCCGTGCCGACCCAGTCGTGGCCGAGGTCGGCCGACGCGCGGCGTGCCTGCGCGATGACGTCCTTGCTCTCCGGCCGGAACGCGATGTGACCCCGCAGCGCCTTCTCCCCGGCCGGCGGCATCGCCTCCTCGATCGCGTCGCGGATGCGTTGCTCCGACCCTGCTTTCGCCACCAGCACCTCGTACGCCAGGCCCCTCGGTTCGCCGAGCAGGCCGAGCAGGATGTGCTCGGTGCCGATGGAGTCGTGCTTGTGCGTTCGGGCGGCCTCCTGCGCCAGCACGATGCTGTGCCGGTTCAGGTCGGTGAAGTGCTCGAACGCGGAGGGCGTGTGGCGTTGCTGGGCGGCCTGTTTGGACACCCCGATCGCGTCCCCGATCTCGCTCCACGACGCGCCGGCCTGCCTCGCTTTGCTGACGTAGTGGTCGACGAGCTGGTCGCCGAGGTCGGACAGGGTCTGGGCGCGCAGCCGCGCCTCGCTGATGCGGGTCAGCTCGTTGGAGTCGGGGAGTTCCTCGTTGAGACGGGTGATCAGGTCGGCGAGGTTGATGTCGAGTGGGCTCATGCGTCAAGTGTAAGTTGACGATTTCCGATCGTCAAGATGAGATTGACGCGGTGGAACCGCGTCGGCACCAGATCGGGTTCGTCGACCTGGGTGGCAGCGTGTGGCTGCGGATTCCGAGGCGGGCGGTGGTCAGCGGGTGGGAGCGGCGGTCGCCGAGGGTTTGCCGTTGCCGTCCTGCGGGACCTGTGCCGTTCGTTGGCGATGCCTGGTGCCTCGTCAGGGATGAAGCCCGAGGCGACGAAGCTGCGCGGCGCGGACGTGGACTATGACGCTGAGGTCCCAGGTGCCGTCCGTGTTGCGCCCACAGGGGGCGATCACCAGGACGTCGTCGGCGCCGAAGGGCATCTCGTCGATGCCTCGCTCGCGCAGCCAAGCCTGGAGTGCTTCCAGGGGCTTCGGGTGTCGTCCGTGGTCGGTGTCGTAGACGACCACAGGCACGAACTCGTCGGTCGGTGCGTCCATGTCCTCAGGATGCCCCAGCGCTCCTGGGCGCGTCTTGTGTCCGTCGCCCCGGGTCTGGCAGCGTTCGTCGCTTCGGCGGTGTGACGAGTGGAGGCGGACTGGTGGGCCAGGCATTGTTCGTGAGGTTCCAGGGGACGTCCGCGAATGCACGCGGCCACTTCCCCGGTGTCTTCGCTCTGGTCAACGGTCTTGGTAGAGCCGGCGAGCTCAGCGAGGAGGAACACCGGTTCTGGCGGTCGGGCAACGACTGGTACGAGGCCAACTTCACCAACCCGTCGACCGTCGACCCCACTGTCTTTGACCGGGACCTGCATCCCGGGGCGGCGTCCTGGTTCAGGACCACAGCTGGGGAGGTCCTTGACCGGGTGAACGGATATCTCGAAATCCTGGCCTCGCATGGAGTGTCATGTGAGCGAGTGGAGTCCTCAGCCCCGGGAAGGATCATCTATGAGGACAGCGAACAGGTCGTCGTAGTCCCCTGGGAGGCCGGCCTCAGCAGCTGAACCCATGGGGTGCCGCGCTGTTCAATCTCTTGTCATGAGCTGAACGCCGAATCAGACTCGGGCGGATGAGCAGCGTGGATGAGGCAGTTCTGACCGAGGACGGAGTCCGGCTCTGGGCGACCCGGGTCGGCGAGGGCAGTCCCGTGGTCTTCTGCCACGGCGGCCCCGGCCTGTGGGACTTCCTGGGCGACATGGCCGAGCTGTTGGCGGACCGGGCCGCCGTGCACCGCTGGGACCAGCGGGGATGTGGGCGGTCGCAGCGGTGCGGGCCGTACTCGGTCGCTCGGTCCGTGGCCGACCTGGACGCCGTCCGGCGCCACTTCGGGCTGGAGCGGATGGTGCTCCTGGGGCACTCGTACGGCAGCCAGTTGGCGTTGCAGTACACGCTGGACCATCCCGAGCGGGTGAGCGGGCTGGTCTACGTCTCCGGCACCGGTATGGACAGCCGCGACACCTGGCGGTCGACCTACCAGCAGAACCTGCGGGCCAACCTCGGGAAGCACCTGGAGCGTTGGGAAACGCTGGGCAGCGGAGAGCGCACCGCGGCGGAAGAGCGGGAGTGGTGTGTGTTGCAGTGGTCCGCGGACTACAGCGACCGGGAACGGGCGCTGGAAGAGGCCGAGGCTGCGGCCACGCCCTGGTTCGGTGTGAACTTCGAGTGCAACGCGACCGTCAACGCCGACGTCAAGCGAGTCTCGGGAACCCCGGAACTGCGGGCGGCCTGCGAGAGGTTGGACGTTCCCGTGCTGATCGTGCACGGGGCCGAGGACATCCGGCCGGACTGGGCGCTCGACTCACTGGAGCAGGCCCTGCCCCGGGTCTCGCGGACGCTGCTCACCGGCGCGGGGCATCTTCCCTGGGTGGAGCAGCCGAACGGCTTCCGCTCCGTGGTCGGCGACTTCCTGGCCGACCTCTGAGGCCGATCAGGACAACGCCTCGATGGGAGCGACCACCACCAGGCCCTTGACGGCGTCGGCGAGTTCCGCGTCGAGCGTGATCAGCGCATCAGCCTGGAGCTGGGTGAGTGCGACGTACTCGGCGTCGAGCGTGTCGGGGCGGCCGAGCTCGTCCGCGATCCTCCAGGCGGTGCTCTGCAGGACCCGGTCTCCGAGCAGTCGAATCCGTAGCGCACGCACGTAGTCGAGTCGGCGATCGGCTTCCTTCCTGGTCATCTCGCCCTGGCGCACTGCTCGGTAAAGAAGTGTCAGCAACTGCGAGCGCAGCAGGGTCGGGGCCAGGAGCTGATGTTCGTCGGGGATCACGGCCCGGTCGTGGGCCAGGCGCAGCGCCACGTCCGGAGTGATCACATACTTCGTCATGGTCGGTCGCCTCCTCTGGACCACGCGACGTCATCGTACGGTTCGTGCGGTTCCAGGGCGCTGAAACCAGAGTGAAACCGCACTGAATGCGCCCTGCCGCAACCTCTGCGTCATGACGAAAACGACAGCGCACCACGCACTCGCCATCGCGGCCAAGGGGCTGCGCAAGACCTACGCGGACAAGACGGTCCTCGACGGCATCGACCTGGCTGTGCCGACCGGCACCGTCTTCTCGCTGCTCGGCCCGAACGGCGCCGGAAAGACCACCGCCGTCAAGATCCTCTCCACTCTCATCGCCGCCGACGCCGGCGACCTGCACGTCGGCGGTCACGACCTCGCCACCGACGCCCAGGCGGTGCGCGCCATGATCGGCGTCACCGGCCAGTTCTCCGCCGTCGACGGCCTGATCACCGGCGAGGAGAACATGCTCCTGATGGCGGACCTGCACCACCTCTCCCGCGCCGAGGGCCGCCGCACCGCCGCCGAGCTGCTGGAGCGGTTCGACCTGGTGGAGGCGGCGAAGAAGCCCGTCTCCAGCTACTCCGGCGGCATGAAGCGCCGCCTGGACATCGCCATGACCCTGGTCGGCGACCCGCGCATCATCTTCCTCGACGAACCGACCACCGGCCTGGACCCGCGCAGCCGCCACACCATGTGGGGGATCATCCGCGAACTCGTCTCCGGCGGCGTCACCGTCTTCCTCACCACCCAGTACCTGGAGGAGGCCGACGAACTCGCCGACCGCATCGCCGTACTCAACCACGGCAGGATCGCCGCCGAAGGCAGCGCCGAGGAGCTGAAGCGCCTCGTCCCCGGCGGACACGTGCGGCTGCGGTTCACCGACCCGACGGCCTACCAGGGCGCCGCCGTCGCCCTGCGCGAAGTCACACGCGACGACGAGGCACTGGCGCTGCAGATCCCCAGCGGCGGCAGCCAGCGCGAGCTGCGTTCCATCCTCGACTGGCTGGACTCGGCCGGCATCGAGGCGGACGAGCTGACCGTGCACACCCCCGACCTCGACGACGTGTTCTTCGCCCTGACCTGCGGCACCAACCGCACCGACCTCACCGACCAGCCCAAGGAGACCCTCCGATGAGCACCTTCTCCCTCGCCGTCCGCGACTCCAGCACCATGCTGCGCCGCAACCTGCTGCACGCCCGGCGCTACCCCTCCATGACCCTGAACCTGCTGCTCACCCCGATCATGCTGCTGCTGCTCTTCGTCTACATCTTCGGCGACGTGATGAGCGCAGGCATCGGCGGCGGGCACGCGCACCGCTCCCAGTACATCGCCTACATCGTCCCCGGCATCCTGATGATGACCATCGGCAGCACGGTGATCGGGGCCGCGATCTCGGTCTCCACCGACATGGCGGAGGGCCTGATCGCCCGCTTCCGCACCATGGCGATCCGCCGCAGCTCGGTGATCATCGGACACGTCGTCGGCAGTGTGCTGCAGGTGCTCGCCAGCCTGGTCCTGGTCGGGGCCGTCGCCGTGGCCATCGGCTTCCGGTCCACCCACGCCACCGCCCTGGACTGGCTGGCCGCCTTCGGGCTGCTCGCCCTGTTCGCCCTGGCACTCACCTGGATCGCGGTCGGGATGGGCATGGCCAGCCCCAATGCCGAGGCGGCCGGCAACAGCGCCATGCCGTTGATCCTGCTCCCGCTCATCTCCAGCGCCTTCATCCCCGTCCACACGATGCCCGGCTGGTTCCAGCCCATCGCCGAGTACCAACCGTTCACCCCGACCATCGAAACCCTGCGCGGCCTGCTGCTCGGCACCCAGATCGGCAACAGCTGGTGGATCGCGATCCTGTGGTCACTCGCTCTGACCGCGCTCGGCTACCGCTGGTCGACCTCGCTGTTCAACCGCGACCCCAAGTAGGGCCCAGGGCGGCGTACTCCGACATCGCGTCGGCGTGCGCCGCCGCCTGCGTCACGCGTTACTCGGTCAGAGACCGCTCGGCGCGGGTACCAGGCCGTCGGCGACCAAGCCGGTGAGGACTGCCTCGCCCAGGGCCTGGACGGCGGACTGGGGGCGGACCATCACGGTGAACTCCTTGATCCGGTCCTCCTCGTCGAAGTGCAGCAGGTCGATGCCGTGGATCTGCTTGCCGTTGACGGTGGCGCGGAAGACCAGGACCGCCGACGCGGCCTCGATGCCGTCAGTGCTGGTCTCCGAGGCTCCGTCGAACCGGCCGACGTAGTGGAAGTCCTCGAAGGTGCGCAGCAGGACCCCGAACAGGCCCAGCACCATCGGCCGGCCCTCGAACGGGGTGAACTTCACCGGGCTGTAGAACCGGACGTCCTCGGTGAACAGGTCTTCCAGGGACGTGAGGTCGCGGCTGTCGACGGCGGCGCGGAAGCGGTCCACGGCGGTCATGGGTTCTCCTTGATGCCTTGCTACTCATGGATCTGACTATTCACTTTCATGACTATCATGGGGGCGGGATGGTGAACAGAGGCAGGAACCGAAGCGAGGGAAGGGCGGCCCGATGGCACTGCGCCACGCCGTGCTGGCGGCGCTGCTCGACGAGGAGTTGAGCGGCTACCAGCTGACCAAGGCGTTCGACCTGGGCGTGGCCAACTTCTGGCACGCGCTGCCGCAGCAGCTCTACGCCGAGCTGGCCAAGCTGGAGCAGGACGGGCTGATCGCGGGCCGTGAGGTGGTCCAGGACACCCGGCCCAACAAGCGCCTCTTCCAGGTCACCCCGGCCGGGCTGGCCGAGCTGGAGCGCTTCGCGGCGACCGCCACCAAACCCTCCTACATCCGCGACGACCTGCTGGTGAAGGTGCAGACCGCCGACCATGTCGACACCGGGGCGCTGATCGCACAGCTCACCGAGCGGGCCGCGTTCGCCAAGGGCAAGATCGCACTCTTCGACGAACTGCTGCGGAAGATGCGCGGCGACCGCAGCGAGGAGGAGTTCCTGCGCCACGGCGAACGGATCGGCCCCTACCTCACCTGCCTGCGCGGCCTGGCCTTCGAGCAGGGCAACCGGGACTGGTGCGAGCGCGCCGTGACCGTCCTGCGGGAGCGGCGCACCGGCTCACTCCGGGCTGTCAGCGTTGCTCAGCAGGTGGACGGCCTTGCGTAGCCGCGCCTGCCTGGTCTCTGGCGTGAGCGCTTGGAGCAGTGGCAGGATCAGCTGGTAGCGCCCGGTCCTGTCGAGCGCCTCGAACGCCTTCCTGGCTTCAGGATGCGCGTCGAGCAGCGCCGCGAGGTCGGACGGGACCGTCGCCGTCTTCTGCGATGCGTAGGCCGCCGCCCATCGCCCGTCCGCCTGCGCCCTACGGACTTCGGCCAGTCCGGGCTCCCGCATCCGCCCGGTGCTCACCAGCACCGCCACCTTGTCCACATTCACCTGCGACCACAGGCTTTTGGGTCGACGTGGCACGTACTTCTGCAGGTAGTACTGCTCGTTGAACGACCGCCGCTGCCCGGAGACCCAGCCGTAGCAGAGCCCGACGTCGACCAACTCGTCGTCGGTGACCGTCGGAATACCGGAACTCTTCTTGGCCACCTTGATCCAGGCACCCTCGTGGCGCAGGTAGTGCTCGGCCAGCCAGCTCTCGAACGCCTCGGCGTCCGGAAAAGCGATGATCTCCACCCCGTCGAGCTCATCCATGCGACCCAGCCTAGTGACCCCGGCCAGTGGATAGCAGCCAACGCCAACGCGGCCGCTCCGTAACCAGCGTGGCCGCGGCCATCAGGCTCACAAGGACCGCCGCCCAGACAGGCCAGGCCAGCCAGGAGGACACCACGGCCGCCACGAGCTGGAGCAGTACCAGCAGCACGGTACCCCAGCCCGGCACCGCGATGATCACCTTCTCCTTGTCCCCCGGCGTGGCGAAGACCGTCGGAAGGCCGATCAGCACCACCACGGACAGGGCGGCAAGCAGCCACGAACGCCCCGACAGCGCCCAGGGCGTGGCCACCCAGGCGACAAGCTCCGTCGCGAAGCGCAGCGCGGAAGCGGCCCGGTCGTCCGGCGGCCCCGAGGGCACATCTCCTGGCATGACGTCGGTCACCCGGGGACGATCTCACGCCGGTAGTCCGAGCCGCCAGGGGGTGTGACGGACCGGCAGCTGACGGACCGGCCCCGAGCACGCTCGTGCAACGGTTTTGGTCCTGGCCGATACGGATCGCACGCGAGCGATCTACCCTGGCGGCTGACAGGGGAGCAGAGGGGTACGTGGGATCGGGGGCGCTGTGGCACAGGACGTGGAGCAGAGAGGCCAGGCGGGGCAGAGGGGCGGTGCGCGGGAGCACTCGCCGTCCGTCGAGTTGAACATGGACATACCGCATCCTTCGCGGATGTACGACTACTACCTCGACGGCAAGGACAATTTCCCCGCCGACCGGGAGGCCGCCGAGCAGGTGCTGGCCATCGTGCCGGAGATGCGGATGGCCGCCAGGATGAACCGGGCCTTCCTGGGCCGGGCGGTCCGCCACGCCGCGGCTTCCGGTGTGGTCCAGTTCCTGGACGTCGGGACGGGGATTCCGACGGCCGGCAACACCCACGAGGTCGCCCAGCAGGTCAACCCGCGGGCCCGGGTCGCCTATGTCGACAACGACCCGATCGTGCTCAGCCACGCCCGCGCCCTGATGGCGGGGCCCGGCCACGGCGAGACCCATGTCGTGCAGGCGGACCTGCGCGAGCCGGGGCGGATCCTGGACGATCGGACGGTGCGGCGGATCATCGACTTCGGCGAACCCGTCGCCCTGGTCCTCGCCGCGATCCTGCACTTCATCCCGGACGAGGACGGCCCGCACGCCATCGTCGAGCAACTGCTGAAGCCGCTCCCGGCGGGCAGCATGCTGATCCTCAGCCATGGCTCCTGGGAGGCGGAGGGCGAGGACTTCACCGACCGCGCCGAGCTGATCAAGGCCCCCTACAGTCGGGCGAGCGCGCAGCTGCACCTGCGGTCCCGCGCCGAGGTCGACCAGTTCTTCACCGGGGTGGACGTGATCGAGCCCGGGGTGGTGCCGGTCTCCAACTGGCGCGCCCGGGCGACCCACGAGGAGTGGCTGGGGGCCCGCGGCTTCTTCGGCGGCGTCGGCGTCAAGCCCTGACCCCGAGCCGTTCCGCGTCCCGCGTGCCGTGCCTGAGGACGACCGCGTCGTCACAACTGCCGTGTTCCATCGGTCAGAGCAGTGACCGACGCGACGTAAGGAATGTGACCGATGGACGCGACCAACGACCAAGAGTTCCTGGCCAGGCGCTTCGAGGAGCACCGCGGCCATCTGCGCGCGGTGGCCTACCGCATGCTCGGCTCGCTCACCGAGGCCGACGACGCCGTCCAGGAGGCCTGGCTGCGGCTCAGCCGCGCCGAGGAACGCGAGGACGCGGAGGAGATCGAGAACCTCGGCGGCTGGCTGACCACCGTCGTCGCCCGGGTGTCGCTGTCCATGCTGCGTTCGCGCCGGACCCGCAGGGAGGAGTCGCTGGACGCCCGGGTCTTTGTCCCCGACCCGATCATCGACCGGATCGAGGGCCGTGGCCCGGGCGACAGCGCCGTCGACCCCGAGCAGCAGGCGCTGCTCGCCGACTCGGTCGGCCTGGCCCTGCTCGTGGTGCTGCAGACGCTGGCCCCGGCCGAACGGCTCGCCTTCGTGCTGCACGACATGTTCGCGGTGCCGTTCGAGGAGATCGCCCCCATTGTCGAGCGCACCCCGGCCGCCGCCCGCCAGCTCGCCAGCCGGGCCCGCCGCCGGGTGCAGGGCACAGCCCCGGTACCCGACCCCGACATCGCCCACCAGCGCAGAGCCGTCGACGCCTTCCTCGCCGCAGCCCGGGGCGGGGACTTCGAGGCGCTGCTCACCGTTCTGGATCCGGACGTGGTGCTGCGTGCCGACGCGGGCCTGCTGCCCGGGGCCACCTCCCGCCTGGTGCGCGGCGCCCAGGCGGTGGCCGAGCAGGTGTTCGCCTTCCGCGAGCTCGCCGAATTCGCCCGGCCGGCCCTGGTCAACGGGTCGTACGGCCTGGTCACCGCGCCCGGCGGGGTACCGGTCTCGGTGTCGGGCTTCACCGTCGTCCACGGCAGGATCGTGGAGATCAACCTGCTCGCCGATCCCGAGCGGCTCAGCCGGCTCGACCTCACTGTCCTCGGGGAGTTCCCGGCAGCACCGGAGGAGACGGCGGAGGAGACGGCGGAGAAGTCGGCCGAGTGACCACCCTCGGAGCCCGGCAGCGGTAAGACTGGGCGCATCAGAACATCGAGATCGGGGAACGGGGAAACGTTGAACGCCAGGGCTGCAGTGGTCGTGTACGGGGCGACAGGGCACACCGGTCGCTTCGTCGTCGCCGAACTGCGGAGGCGTGGCTTTGCCACGGTCGTCTCCGGTCGTGACGCGGCCCGGCTGGAGGCGCTGGCGGCCGAGTGGCCCGATGCGGTCGTACGGCCGGCCACCGTGGACGACGCTGGATCACTGGACCGGGCCCTCGCCGGCGCGGTGGCCGTCGTCAACTGCGCCGGACCTTTCGCGGTGACCGGCGGCCCGGTCGTCGAAGCGGCCCTGCGCGCGGGGATCCCGTACGTCGACGTCGCGGCGGAGATCGAGGCGAATGCCGCGATGTTCGCCGACCACGCCGAGGCGGCCCGGAAGTCGGACACCCCGGTGCTGCCGGCGATGGCCTTCTACGGCGGGCTGGGCGACCTGCTGGCGACCGCGGCGATGGGGGAGTGGACTGCTGCGGACGAGGTGCACGTCGCCTACGGGTTGAGCAACTGGCATCCCACGGCGGGCACCCGGGCGGCCGGTGAGGTGTCGCACCAGCGCCGCGCGGGCCGCCGGGTACGGTTCGCGGACGGCGCGCTGCAGTACCACGACGACAAGGCAGCAGTGCAGGACTGGCTCTTTCCGGAGCCGCTGGGCCGACGGGCGGTGATCGCGGAGTTCACCATGGCCGATGTCGTCACCGTCCCCAGCCACCTGGCCGTACCCGACGTCACCACCTACATGACCGTCGAAGCCGCGAGGGACCTGGCCGCGGCGGACACCCCGGAGCCGGAGCCGGTCGACGCCCTGGGGCGGTCGGACCAGACCTTCGTCGTCGACGTCCTGGTCCGGGCCGGTGGCGTCGAGCGCCGTGCCACGGCCCGTGGCCAGGACATCTACGCGGTCACCGCGCCCCTGGTGGTGGAGGCCGTCCAGCGGGTCCTGGACGGGCGCACCCGGTCGACGGGCCTGGCCTCGGCCGGAGCGATGTTCGACGCGGCGGACTTCCTCCGGGCGCTGAGTCCGTACCTGTCGGTGGAGCTGCCGCGCTGACCACGAGCGGACTGACGCTACGTCACTGGGCCGCAGCCGCAGCGGCGGCGGCCTCCTCGAACGCCGGGGTCCGGTAGGCGGCGGACACCGTCGCACGGTCGAACACCCGCCAGGTCGTGGCCGAGACCAGGACCGCGACCGCGAACCCCGCCCAGTACGGCGCGGTGATCCCGAACCGTGCCGCGACCACCCCGCCGAGCAGCGCGCCCACGCAGTTGCCGCCCGCCGCGATGAACAGGTTGGTGCTGCCGACCCGCCCCTGCATGTGCGGGGGCGTCAGCCGCTGCCGCAGCGAGCTCGCCACGATGGTCCAGAGCGAGCCGTGCACGCCGAAGGCGAACAGGGCGAAGCCGATCAGCCAGGAGCTGCGCGAGGCGGCCAGCGCCAGGTGCAGTCCGGCCTCGATCAGCAGCCCGATCCTGACCGTCCAGGTCGCGCCGACCCGGTCGACGAGGCGGTCGCCGACGACCGACCCGAGGATCCCGCCGACCGCCATGCAGGTGAACAGCGCGCCGTAGCCGACGGAGCCGAGGTGGAGCCGCTCCCGGGCCAGCAGCACCAGGACGGCGAGCGCGGCGGTCAGGGTCACGTTCAGCATCCCGATCAGCACCGCCATGGTGCGCAGCACACGCTGCCGCATCAGCCAGCGGAAGCCCTCGCCGATGTCGGCCCGGACCGACGAACGGGTCCCGCCCTCGGCCGCGGTCTCCCGCGGTTCGGCCCGGTACCTTCCGGCGACCGCCGCGATCAGGATCGCGCTGGCCGCGTAGGTCCCGGCGTTGACGAAGAAGGGGATGCTCGCCGCCAGCAGGAACAGGAAACCGCCCAGCGGTCCGGCGACCATCTGCTGCATCAGCGTCACCCCGCCGAGCAGCCAGCCGTTCGCCCGCTCCAGCCGCTCCCGCGGCACCACCGCGGGGATCATCGCCTGGCTCGCCGAGCGGAACACCACCTCACCGGTGTTGATCACGAACAGCACCGCGTAGAGCAGCGCGATGCTCGGGTGCCCGGTCGCGATCGCCGCCGCCAGCGCGGCCATCGCGGCCACCCGGACCCAGTCCACCACGACCATCAGCCGCCGTCGGTCGACCCGGTCCACCAGCACCCCGCCGGGCAGGGCGAACAGCAGCCACGGCAGCCAGGCGACCCCGGCCGCGGCGGACACGACCACCGGGTCGCTGGTACGGGACGCCACCAGCAGCGGCGCCGCGATCGTGGACAGCCCGCTGCCCAGCGCGGAGGCGGTGCTCGCCGCCCACAGCTTGGCGAAGCGCGGGCCGAGCGGAACGGGTGCGCCTGACGAGGTGGGTGTCGGCGTCCCGGGCGGCCGGTTCGGTGCCTGTTGATCTGTTCCCATGTCCGGCGAACCTACCAACGGGGTCCGACACCGCCCAACGCTTTGAATCCGCGCCACTTGAACATGTTCAAAAACACGTCTACAGTCCTGATCGACGCAGAAACTGAACGCGTTCAAAAACTCGGCACGGTCTCCCACACGAGGTGCACCATGGACCGCACGGTCATCACCTATGTCCTCTACCTGGCGCTCAGCATCGGGCTCACCATCTGGGTGGCCCGCACACTCAGCCACAGCGGCAGAGTTTTCCTCGCCGACGTCTTCCAGGGCAGCGAGAAGCTCGCCGACGCCGTGAACCACCTGCTGGTGGTCGGCTTCTACCTGGTCAACCTGGGATTCGTCGCGCTGTGGCTGCGCGGCGGCGACACCCACGTCCAGGACGTCGCGGGCATCTTCACCGCCCTGTCCTACAAGGTCGGGACGGTGCTGCTGGTCCTCGGCGTGCTGCACCTGCTGAACGTCTACGTCCTCAACCGGATCCGCCGCCGCGGCCTGATCGACAGCGAGCAGCGCCCGCCGGTCCCGCCGCAGGGCTGGACCCCGGCCGCGCCGCTGCCGCAGGGCTGACCCGGTGCCGCCGACGACGGCCGCAGCCCGGGACCGGGGCACCAGCGACGCCCCGGTCCGCCGGCTGACGGTCCTCTACGACCCCGGCTGCCTGCTCTGCCGACACGTCAAGGGCTGGCTGGAGAAGCAGCGCAAGCTCGTTCCGATGGAGTTCGTCCCGGCCGGATCCCGGAAGGCGAGGAGCCGCTTTCCGGCCCTGGACCACGGCCGCACCCTCCGCGAGATCACCGTGATCGGCGACTCCGGGCAGGTGTACGAGGGTTCGGCGGCCTGGGTGGTCTGCCTCTGGGCGCTGCACCGCTACCGGGTCATGTCGCACCGGTTCAGCACCCCGGCCGGGGCGCCGCTCGCCAAGGGCATGGTCCTCGCCGCCGCCAAGTGGCGCGCACGCTCCAGGCTCACGCCCCCGCCGCCGGCTCCGCCCGGGACCCCGCGTCGCCCTTCCGACCGACCGACTGCACAGGGGACAGCCGGTCGGTCGGAAGCGGCGCCGTTCCGGATCGGGGAATGGATCTGGAACGGCCGCCAGTGGGAGGCCACGACGGCCGCCGCCGCGTCCGACTGCGGCGACACCTGCACCCCACCGGACGGCTAGCCTCAGGAGCGTGAACGACGCCGTGCCGACCGAACCCCCCACCCCCGAGCCCGCTCCGGCTCCTGCTCCGTCCCCCACCGCCGTCTCGGCGAAGGGCGAGCAGACCCGGGCTCTGATCCTGGAGACCGCGATGCGGCTCTTCCAGGAGCGGGGATATGACAAGACGACGATGCGGGCCATCGCCGCCGAAGCCGGGGTCTCGGTCGGCAACGCGTACTACTACTACGCCGGCAAGGAATACCTGATTCAGGGCTTCTACGACCGGATGACCCATGAGCACGCCGCCGACGCCCGGGCCCGTCTCGCCGGTACCACGGACTTCGCGGAGCGGCTGCAGATCGCCCTGGAGTCCTGGGTCGACTGCGCCGCCCCGTACCACGAGTTCGCCGCCCAGTTCTTCCGCACCGCGGCCGACCCCAACAGCGCCCTGAGCCCCTTCTCCAACGAGTCGCACCCGGCCCGCACCACCGCCGTCGAGATCTTCCGCGAGGTCCTGGACGGCTCCCAGCTCGGCCCCAAGCTCGACCCGGAACTCGAGGAACTGCTGCCCGACCTGCTCTGGCTCCATCTCATGGTCATCGTCCTCTACTGGGTCTTCGACCGCACCGACGACACCGAACGCACCCGCGCCTTCGTGGCCCGCTGCGCCCCCTTCGTCGCCAAGATCGTCGCCCTCTCCCGCTACCGCGTCTTCCGCCCGCTGGTCCGCGACGCGGTCGACATGATCCAGGACTTCGTCCTCCCCACCATCGGCAAGGCCGCAACCCCCAGCACGTCGCCGGCCACCACGGCCGCGAAGCGCAAACGCCGTACCTGACATGGGCCCGGGGTCACGGGGTGGCAGCGGCGTCGAGGCGGACCCGGCGCTCATGGATACGTCCTCGTGTGCAGCTTGGGTCGCCGGGGCGTCTGCCCTCTCGACGGGCAATGGCATCATGCCAGGTCAGAAGCGGTGGCATGGACGAGGCGAGGGAGACGCTGATGTACGAGTCCGAAGGAGCCTGGCGCGAGGTGGACGCCTACTTCGTCGACACGCTCGTTCCCGAGGACCCGGCGCTGATCGGCGCCCGGGAGTCCGGGCAGCGGACCACGATGCCGCAGGCGGAGGTCGCGCCGAACCAGGGGAAGCTGTTGGCGATGCTGTGTCAGATAGCCGGTGCCACCAGGGTCCTGGAGTTCGGCACCCTCGCCGGCTACAGCACGGTGTGGCTCGCGCGGGCCGTCGGGGTCGAGGGCCGCGTCACCTCGTTGGAGCTGGAGGAGCACAACGCCGCGATCGCGCGGGTCAACCTCGACCGGGCCGGTGTCGCCGACCGTGTCGACGTCCTCGTCGGCCCTGCGGCTGAGACGGCACAGCGGCTCATCGAGGACGGCACGGAGCCGTACGACTTCGTGTTCATCGACGCGGACAAGCCGAGCAACCCCGCGTACCTGAAGGCATCCCTCGCGCTCACCCGCCCGGGAAGCGTGATCGTGATCGACAACGTGGTGCGCAACGGCGGCGTCACCGACCCCGGCAGTCCGGACGACCGGGTCCAGGGCGTGCGTGCGGTCCTGGCGGAGATCGCGCGGGACGCACGGCTGGACGCGACGGCGCTGCAGACCGTGGGCTCCAAGGGCTGGGACGGTTTCACCGTCGTCCGCCGTACCGGCTGACACCCGCCGACGCGCCGGCCGTTGAGGGTTCAGGATTTCCGCGACAGCAGAAATAACGTCGGCGGATGGGTGGCCGAGTATGAAATCCACACGTAACGGTCGGGGAATCGCTGGGCAATGTCCGTGCGTCACTCTCGGCTGAATCGCTCGACGTGCAGTCGTCGGCACCGAGTACGGATGGAGGCGCGATGAGCCTCGTCAGCGGGCGTTTCACGGACCTCCGGTACCGTGCCCACCAGTCGGCCTGGACGCGAGGACGCGTGGCCCACGGCTCGGACCGTGCGCCCGAGGGCGCTCACGCCTGACCGCGTACCGGCCTGCGGTCGGCGCCTCTGCCCGGCTCGCAGTTCCGCGGCGTCGCTCCCGCGTACTCCCTTCCCTGTTCCGCGTCCGTGCGGACGCCGGGGGCTGCGCTCTGCGTATCGCGACGCCGGTGAGGGCTGATCTCGCAGCCGAGCACGGCAATTGCCGTGCTGAATGAGTGGCTCATCAGAAACGTGCGGAATGCATCGGGACAACGCGAACTCGACGCGCTGTCCGGATGCCCGTCGCCCACGCGCCGAATGAATCCGGCACAGTGAAAGGGATCTGCGCAATGACCAGCAACACGAGTAGTGACGACAGTGTGTTCGCGTCTGCCGACAGACGACTCTTCCTCAAGCGGGGACTGCAACTCGGCGGCGCCGCGCTGCTCGGCGGTCCGCTGCTCGCAGCCTGTGGCAGTTCCGGCTCGTCGTCCGCTTCGACTCCCTCGTCGTCGTCCTCCGGTGCCAAGAGTTTCGGCGAGCTGACGCTGCGCCTGTCCTGGATCAAGAACGTCGAGTTCGCCGGCAGCTACATCGCCGACACCAAGGGCTACTACACGGCCGAGGGCTTCTCCAAGGCCACCCTCATCGGCGGCGGTCCGACCGCGACGCCGATGGAGACCGATGTCGTCACCAAGAAGGCGCTGGTCGCGATCAGCTCCCCGGACATCACCGGGGCGGCCGTCGCGAAGGGTGCGCCGCTGAAGATCATCGGTGCTCAGTACCAGAAGAACCCGTTCTGCATCATGTCGATGGCCAAGACCCCGATCACCAAGCCGGAGGACCTGTACGGCAAGAAGATCGGCGTCCAGGCGAGCAACGAGTCGGTGTGGGCGGCGTTCGTGAAGGCGGCCGGGCTCGACGCGTCGAACATCACCAAGGTGCCGGTGCAGTTCGACCCGCTGCCGCTGACCCAGGGCACCGTGGACGGCTGGTTCTCCTTCGTCACCAACGAGCCGAACTCGCTGCGCCTCAAGGGCTTCCAGGTCGCCACGATGCTGCTGGCCGACGCCGGTTACCCGCTGGTCTCCGAGACGTACTGCGTGCGCCAGGACACCATCGACAAGCAGCGCGACCTGCTCAAGGCGTTCCTGCGGGCCGAGATCAAGGGCTGGAAGGCCAGCATCGCCGACCCGACGCTCGGCGCGCAGCTCGCCGCCACGCAGTACGGCAAGGGGCTCGGTCTGACGACCAGTGAGCAGACCCTGGAGTCCAAGGGCCAGAACGCACTGATGGTGAGCGCCGACACCAAGAAGAACGGCCTGTTCACGGTCACGGACACGCTGATCGCGGAGAACATCAAGACCCTCAAGTTCGGCGGTCTCGACCTCACCGCAGCCCAGCTCTTCGACTTCTCGCTGCTGGAAGAGGTCTACAAGGAGGACCCCAGCCTCATCTGAGGCCCCCGCCGGTACCGGTGCGGCCCTCGTTCGTCCCGCCGGTACCGGCATTCCACACCCACCCGCACCCCTACACCCACCCGCACCGCTCGACAGAGGTCGCCAACTGATGAACACCGCAGCCGCAGTGCCAGACCTGCCCGACGGCTCACCCCCTCCGGATGCCGCCGGCACCGGGCTGTCCCTGCGTGGTCTGAGCAAGGAGTTCAAGCTCGGCCGACGCCGGGTGCCCGCGCTGGCCGGGGTCGACCTGGACACCCGGGAAGGACAGTTCCTGACCCTGCTGGGACCGTCCGGCTGCGGCAAGTCGACCGTCCTGCGGATCCTCGCCGGGCTCGACACGCCGACGTCCGGCACTGCCCTGGTCCACGGCGAGCACCCCGAGGCCGCCCGTAAGCGGCACCACCTGGGCATCGCGTTCCAGGACGCCGCATTGCTGCCCTGGCGCTCGGTCACCGCCAACATCCGGCTGCCGCTGGAGATCAGCGGCATCAAGTCCGACCGGGCCGCCGTCGCCGACCTGATCAAGCTGGTCGGGCTGGAGGGCTTCGAGAGGGCCCGCCCCGCCCAGCTGTCCGGCGGCATGCGGCAGCGCGTGGCCATCGCCCGGTCGCTGGTGGTCGACCCGAAGGTGCTGCTGCTGGACGAGCCGTTCGGCGCCCTGGACGACATGACCCGGCAGCGGCTCAACCTCGAACTCCAGCGCATCTGGCAGGCGCGGGCGGTCACCACGCTGCTGGTGACCCACTCCATCAACGAAGCGGTGCTGCTGAGCGACACCGTCGCGGTGATGTCCCCCCGGCCGGGCCGGATCGTGGAGAACGTCACCATCGACCTGCCCCGTCCCCGCACGCCGGAGATGATGCGCTCGCCGGAGTTCCACGCGTACGCCGACCACCTCTCGGAGCTGCTCTTCGGGACGGGGGCGTCATGAGCGCGCAGGCAGCGGTGCCTGGCGCACGTGGCCGGGGGCCGCGGCTGGCCGGGTCCTCGTGGGCCGGGGGAGCGGTGGGCGTCGTCGTGCTGCTCGCCGTGTGGTCGGTACTGTCCACCACCGTGGTCAGCACCGGCGACGGCGTCCCCACCCCCTGGGCCGTGGTGGCCGGGATCTTCGACGACGGCTGGGCCTTCTACGGCCCGAACATCAGCCAGACCGCCGGCGAGGCGCTGACCGGCTATCTGCTCGGCAACGCCCTCGCGCTGGCCCTGGCCGTGCTGGTGCTGGTCGTCCCGCTACTGGAACGGGTGGTCACCCAGATCGCCGTGGCCTCCTACTGCCTGCCGATCGTGGCGGTCGGCCCGATCCTCTCCCTCGTGCTCAACGGGGACCAGCCGATGGCGGCGATGGCCGGGCTCTCGGTCTTCTTCACCACCCTCGTCGGAGCGATGCTCGGCCTGCGCTCCGCCGACCCCGCCTCGCTCGACCTGGTCCGCGCCTACGGCGGCGGACGCTGGCAGCAGCTGATCCGGGTCCGGCTGATCGCGGCGCTCCCCAGCACGCTGGCCGCGCTCAAGATCGCCGCCCCAGCGGCCCTGCTCGGCGCCGTCATCGGGGAGTACCTCGGCCGGGTCGACAACGGCCTCGGCGTCTCCATGACCATCGCCCAGCAGCAGCTCGACGTGGCCCGGACCTGGGGCATCGCCCTGATGTCCGGCGCTGTCGCCGGCGTCGGCTACGGCGTCGTCGGGCTCGTCGCCCGCTTCGCCGCGCCGTGGGCACGCAGCACGACCGTGGAAGGCGGCGGCTCATGAGCACCACGACCCTGACCGCGACAACCGGTGGGACCGACGGCGTCACGGGGGCCTCGGAGGAGGCGCTGCGGTGGATCGGGATCCTCCTGCGCCCGCTGGTCAACGTCGTCACCACCATGGCCGCCGTGATCCTCCTCTGGCTGGCCTTCCTGCAGACCTTCCAGCTTGACCCGCTGGTCGCCAAGTCCCCGCTGGACGTGTGGCGTTATCTCTTCGAGGGCGGCCAGGCCGGCACCCACCGCGGGCTCGTCGCCTCCAGCCTGGGGCGCACCCTGCTCGACGCCGGCTTCGGATTCGTGGCCGGACTGGCCGCGGCCGTCGTGGTGGCGCTGCTCTTCGTTCTGGTACGCAGCGTGGAGCAGTCCCTGCTGCCCCTCGCCGTCGTCGTACGGTCGGTGCCGCTGGTCGCGATGACCCCGCTCATCAGCCTGGTGTTCGGCCGCGGCCTGATGGCCACCACCGTCATCAGCGGCCTGGTGGTCTTCTTCCCCGCGCTGGTCACCATGGTGTTCGGCCTGCGCTCCGCCTCCCGCCAGGCGGCCGACCTCTGCCGCGCCTACGGGGCCGGCGACTGGACGATCGCCCGCAAGGTGATGCTGCCCAGCTCCGTACCGGCGTTCTTCGCCAGCGCCCGGGTCGGCGTGCCGGGCGCGCTGATCGGGGCGATGCTGGCCGAATGGCTCGCCACCGGCAAGGGTCTCGGTTACGCCATGCTCCAGGACTCCTCCACCTTCGAGTACGACCACCTGTGGGCCTCGGTGGCCGTGCTCACCACCGTGTCCGCGCTCGCCTACAACATCATCGCGACCGTGGAGACCCTGGCGCTCGCCCGCTTCGCCCCCAACCGGCGTCCGAACAGCTGACGTCCCTCACGCCGCGGAGGACTCGTGACCGACCTGACCGATTTCATTTCCGGCCTGCCCAAGTGCGAGCTGCACCTGCACATCGAGGGCACGCTGGAACCGGAGCTCAAGTTCGCCCTCGCCGCCCGGAACAACGTCACCCTGCCCTACGCGGACGCGGACGAGATGCGGGCCGGCTATGTGTTCCACGACCTGCCGTCCTTCCTCGCCTGTTACTACGAGGGCATGTCGGTGCTGCTCACCGAGGCGGATTTCTACGACCTGGCGTGGGCGTACCTGGCCAAGGCGCAGGCGCAGAACGTGCGGTACGCGGAGATCTTCTTCGACCCGCAGGCGCACACCTCCCGGGGCGTGTCGTTCGACACGGTGATCCGGGGCCTGCGGCGGGCGGTGATGGACGCGCACCGGCTGCTGGACGTGCGGGCGCAGCTGATCATGTGCTTTATGCGGGACCTCTCGGCCGGGTTCGCGATGGCGACGCTGCTGGAGTCGCTGCCGTACCGGGAGTGGATCGTCGGGGTGGGGCTGGACTCGGATGAACGGGACAACCCGCCGGTCAAGTTCGCCGCCGTCTTCGCCCGGGCCCGGGCCGAGGGGTACCAGCTCACCATGCACTGCGACCTGGACCAGGAGAACTCCGTCGACCACATCCGGCAGTGCCTGGACGTGATCGGGGTGGACCGCATCGACCATGGCGTGAACTGCCTGGAGAGCGAGGAACTCCAGACCGAGATCAAGGCGCGCGGGCTGGGCCTGACCGTCTGCCCGGTCTCCAACGGCTATGTGCGCGGCTCCGCCTGGCAGGACGCCGTCCGCCAACTGCTCGACCGCGGGCTGCGGGTGACCGTCAGCTCCGACGACCCCGCCTACATGGACGGCTACGTCACCGAGAACCTGCTCGCCGTGCAGGCCACCACCCCGCTGTCCGCGGCGGAGCTGGTGCAGCTCCAGCGCAACGCCTTCGAGGCCGCCTGGCTGCCCGCGGCCGTCAAGGACGTCTGCCTCGCCGAGCTGGACGCCTACGCCGGCCGGTAGCGCCCCAACCGGTCGCTGTCCCTTGTCTTGTGTCTTCTGTCTTCCCGCGTGCCTGTAGAAGGATCTGCCCGATGACCACTGCTCCGTCCCGTGCCGCCCTGCCCCGGGAGTGCACCTTCGACGCCGACGACTGGGCGATCCTCGCCCAGCACTGGTACCCCGTCGCGCTGTCCCGCGAGATCGGCGACGCCCCCACCGCCGTACGCCTGCTGGACGAAACCCTGGTCGCCTACCGCGTCGGCGGCACCGTGGTCGTGGCCCACGACATCTGCCCGCACCGCGGCGTCCCGCTCAGCCTGGGCGGGGGCGACGGCAACGGCATCACCTGCGCCTACCACGGCCTGCGCTTCGGCGACGGCGGACGGTGCGTCCAGGTCCCGGCCCACCCCACCGCGAAGATCCCCGACCGGCTGAACCTGCGCACCTACCCGGTCGTCGAGCGCTACGGCCTGGTGTGGACCTGCCTGCGCCCTTCCGCGGACACCATCGAAGACCCGGCCGGCACGGCGCCGATCCCGGCCATGGCCCACTGGGACGACGACGGGTTCCAGCAGATCACTTGCCCCAGCATCGACATCGCCGCCTTCGCCGGCCGCCAGGTCGAGGGCTTCCTCGACGTCGCCCACTTCGGCTTCGTCCACCTGGACTCCTTCGGAGACCCCGACAACACCGTCGTCCCGGAGTACACCCCGGTCCGCCACGACCGGGGCTTCTCCGTCGACTACTGGAGCACCGTCAGCAACTACCCGCACGGCACCAAGCAGGCCCCGCCCGACTTCCAGTGGCTGCGCCACTTCGACGTCCACCTGCCCTTCACGGCGACGCTCGTCGTGCACTTCCCCGAGGGCGGACGGCTGAACATCATGAACGCCGCCTCACCGGTCTCGGCCCGCAGCACCCGTATGTTCGCCCCGATCGCCCGCAACTTCGACACCGACCAACCCGTCCAGGGCGTCTACGACTTCAACCGGACGGTCTTCGAGGAGGACCGGGCCATCGTCGAGGTCCAGAAACCCGAGAACCTGCCGCTGGACCCCAGGCTCGAAGTGAACATCCCCGCCGACCGCAGCTCGATCGCCTACCGCCGCGGCCTGCGCGATCTGGGCCTGAGCCACTTCTTCACCGCATAGCCGTCGGCCGTGCAGACCCCGCCCACGACACGACCGCCCACGACACGACCGGAGAACCGCCCATGGACGCATCCGCACTCGCCACCGCCTTCGGCGCCCGGCTTCCCGCCTGGGTGGTCGACGAGCTCGCCGACGTACCCGAGACCCTGCCCACCGACGAGGACCGCATGCGCCTCGTCAACCGCCTCGCCGAGCGCAACCACCGGGAGGACACCGGCGGCCCCTTCGCCGCACTGGTCGTGGAGAGCGGCACCGGACGGATCATCTCCGCCGGAGTGAATCTCGTCCTGTCCTCCGGCCTCTCCTCCACCCACGCCGAAGTCGTCGCGGTCTCCCTCGCCCAGACCCGCCTCGGCGCCTGGGACCTGGGCGCAGCCGGCGGCCCGGACCTGGAACTGGTCGTCAACTGGCGCCCCTGCGTCATGTGCTACGGCGCCGTGATGTGGTCCGGAGTCCGACGCCTGCTCATCGCCGGAGACGGCCCGGAGCTGGAGGAACTCACCGGCTTCGACGAAGGCCCCATGCGCGAGGACTGGGCCGCCCAGTTCCACCGCCGCGGCATCCGGACCACAGGCGACATCCTCCGCGAAGAAGCCGTCGAGGTCTTCAAGGACTACGGCGCACGCAGGGACGCCGTCGTCTACAACGCCCGGGGCACCGCGACGACCCGTTAGCACTGCCTGCCGTCCAGCGCGCGGGCGAAGACCTCGGCCGTACGGTCGGCCTGCTGTTCCCAGGACAGCTCCGCGGCCACGTGCGCGTGGCCGGCTGCTCCCAGGCGCCGGGCCAGTGCGTCGTCGTCCAGCAGCCGCGCCAGGGCGGAGCTGAGGGCGGTGACATCGCCGGGCGGCACCAGCAGGCCGTTGACGTGGTCGGAGACCAGGGAGGGGATCCCCCCGACCGGGGTGGCCACGACGGGGCGGCCGCAGGCCATCGCCTCCGCCAGCACGCTCCCGAAGCTCTCGAAGGAGCTGGGCAGTGCCAGCACCCGTGCGCCTTGGTAGGCCGCGGCCAGGGCCGGCGCCTCCAGCCGGCCGCGGAAGGTGACCCGGTCGGCGAGGCCGAGCCTCGCTGCGGTCGCGGCATAGGAACCCTGGGCTGCACCTGTGCCCACCACCTCCAGTTCCACCGCGGGCCGGCGGCGGCGCAGCAGGGCGACGGCGTTCAGCAGGTCGCCCAGGCCCTTGTAGGCCGTGGCGGGCTCCAGCGAGCCGACGAAGAGCAGCCGGGGCGTGGCCGGCACCGGCCGCTCGGTGAAGCAACTGAGGTCGACCCCGGGGCAGATGACGGTGGCGCTCGCGAAGAGCCTCGGCTGGTCGGCGACCACGTAGTCGGAGCAGCAGATCAGCTCCTGCGCCCGCCGCACGGTACCCGCGAGCACCGTGCGTTCGTAGCCGGCCAGCGGCAGGTCGATCAGCAGGTTTCCGCGGCGCATCCGCCCGGTGTGGTACGTGAGCACGAACGGCACGTCCGCGCGGGCCCGGGCAGCCGCGTCGGCGAAGAAGGGGGCCGGGGCGTGGCCGTTGACCAGGTCGACGCCCTGGCTGGTGATCAGGTGCCGCAGCCGGCGTGGCCAGCCGAGGGAGAGCGGGGTGTTCGAGGCCCGTGCCGGGGCGGGCAGCCGGTAGACACCGACGCCGTCCGGTCCTCGGCGGTAGCCGGGCGGGGTGTGCCGGTCCGCCGTGGTGGCGACCAGCACCCGGTAGCCGTGGCGGGCGCGCAGGTGCCGGGCGAGCTGGCAGACGTAGGTCTCCACACCCCCGGCGTGCGGCGGGAAGTACGGGCAGGCCAGCAGTACCGTGCGGGTCACGGCGGACCGTCCGCTCCGCCACCTGCGACCGTGCGCAGCAGCTCGGTCAGCTCCTCGGCCCGGGCGACGTAAGCGGGCAGGCGGTCGGTCAGGGTACGCAGGTAGTCCTGACGCTCCGTCCGCATTCGCTCCACCAGGGAACTCAGACGCTGGGCCGAGACCTCGGTGATCGGCAGCACCCACGGCTCCAGGCCCAGGTCCCGCATGATGCCGCGGGTCTTGTGCTCGTACTCGATCGCGATGCACGGCACCAGGCTGGTCAACGCGAAGATCACCGAGTGGAAGCGAGTGCCCAGCACGAAGCTGCACTGGGCGTAGAGGCCCTTCAGCTCGCCGAGGTCGACCTGCTCGTTCACCCGCAGCGGGGGTGCGGCGCAGTAGCCGGCGATCCGGTGCTCCACGATCCGGTCGTCGTCCCCCAGATAGCCACTGGTGACCTGGGGGACGAGCACCGCCGCGGAGCCGTCGGCGCGAAGGGCGTCGATCGTGCTCGCCAGCGCCCGCTCGTAGACCTCCTGCTCGCGCGGCGCCAGCCACTGACGGGCTGTCACCGCGACCAGCGGCACTCCGGGCGCCACGCCGAGCCGGGCGTGCCAGTCGGCCTTCGTGCGTGGCGCGAACGCGAAGCCGGAGTCCACCGAGCGGCGCACCGGCGCACCGCGCACTCCGCAGCCGGCCAGGATGTCGACGCTCAGGTCCTCCCTGGCCAGGGCCATCGAGGCGTGGCGCACCACGTAGCCGGCCAGGCGACGCTGGGCCGGTGCCGCGAACGGGCCGAAGGACTGCGGCGCCAGGACCAGAGGCACCCTCAGGCGCTGGGTCAGCAGTAGCGGCAGCGCCACATAGAAGAGGTTCTGGTAGCCGTCCGGCCCGGGCCCGGCGCTGAAGTAGCCGCCGCCCATCGAGACCACCAGGTCGGCCTCGGCCACGGCCGCCGCCTCACGGCGCACCTCGGCCGGCAGCAGCGGGAGCAGCAGCCGCGCCGCGGTCCGGGGCAGCAGCAGACAGAGCAGCCCCAGCGGGAAGCCCACCGCTTTGCGCAGGATTCGGCGCGGGGTGCCGATGGCGCCGTCGGCCACGTAGCGGCGGATCGACCCGAGGTTCGGGGCGCCGTCGAAACTCGGGCGCAGCGCCCGGTCCTCCATGCCGGCGATGCTGACCCGGGAACCGGGGAAGGCGGTGCGCACCTGCCGCAGGCAGACCGCCAGCAGCGCGGCGTCACCAGCGTTCTCGCGGACGTACGCGTTGACCACGAGCACGTTCTGCGGGGCCGATGGCGGGGCGGACGGTCCGGTCCCGCCCCGGCCCACGGCAGGCCGGACCCGGACCAGCGCCACCAGGGCCACCAGCCCCGAGGCGAGGTTGCCCAGGAACCAGGCCCAGCCGAACCAGACCAGGCCGCGCCCGGGCCAGCCGGCGGCCAGGCCGACCGTCACCAGGACGTAGACCACGTTGCTCCCGATCAGCGCCGCCATCCGGCCGGCCAGCTTGATCGCGAAGCTGGCCCAGGTGTTGAGCGCCACGGCGACGGCGCCCAGCGCCAGCACCTCCAGCAGGCCCTGGGCACGGTCGGCGTAGGCGCCACCGAACGGCTGCAGCAGCAGCCCGCTGCCGGCGGCCAGCAGCACCGCGGCCGGCAGCTGCACTAGGGCGATCAGGCGGGCCGAGTGGCGCAGCACGGGGCCGAAGCGCGACTGGTCGGCCGAGACCTCGGCGAACATCGACTCGCTGATCGCGAACGAGAGCGCGTTGGCCAGGTTGGCGATCTGGAAGGCGACGAAGTAGTACGCGGCGGCTGCGGCGCCCAGCCGCTGCAGCACGATCATCGGCAGCACCAGCAGCGGCGCCAGGTTCAGCAGGCTGGAGACGTAGGTGGCCGTCGAGAACCCCAGCTGTTCGCGCAGCCGGGTGTCGCCGGCGGTCAGCCGGAAGCGGAAGCCGGTGCGGCGGCGCAGGAACCAGAGCGAGGCCAGCACCGCGAGTGCGTAGCCGCCGCCGGTTGCCGTGACCAGGCCGAACGTGCCGAGCCCGGTGAGCAGGAACGGCAGGCCCAGCTTGGTGAGCCCTTGCAGTACCCCGTCGACCAGGGTGTTGTACTGCGGTATGCGCTCGCTGACGAAGAGCGCGTCGGTGAGCAGATTGACCGTGGCCAGGGCGCAGAAGAGCACGATCAGCGACGCCCGGACCGGGTCGTCACGTACCGTCAGCAGTCGCGCGCCGTAGTAGGGAAGGCCGAGCAGGTAACCGGTGCCGAGCAGGCAGCCGACGGCGAAGACCACCACCATGGCCCGGCTGATCTGCGCATGGCGTCCGTCGGGGGCGGCGGGGAACCGCACCAGCGTGCTGTTCAGTCCGCACAGGCTCAGGTAGGCGATCAGCGAGATCGCATTGGTCAGTGAGGCGGCCTGGCCGACCTGGGCGGGGGAGAACAGGTGCGCGGCGGCCACCCAGAACAGGAAGCTCAGCCCGGCGGTGCCAACGGTGGCGGCCATCAGGTAGGCGGAGTTGCGGGTCACCCGGTCGTCCTGGTCGGCCCGGCGCGGTTGTGCCACGCAGACGTCAGCCATCGTCAGCCTCCCTGCTGCCGGCGGCGACAGTGTTCCGGGGCGAGGCGGCGACCAGCTCCTGGTAGTGCCCGAGCAGCGTGCTCACGTGCTCGTCCCAGCTGAGGTTGCGCAGCGTGTACGCGCGGGCGGCCGCACCCAGCAGGCTGCGCTGCTCCTCGTCCCGGGCCAGCTCCCGCAGTGCGGCGGCCCACTGGTCGGTCCGGCGCGGCAGCAGCCGGATCCGGGCGCTGTCCAGTCGGTAGGCGGCGTAGCCGGGGTCGTCCGTGGTCAGCACGGCCAGGCCGGTGGCCATCGCCTCCTGCACGGCCAGCGGGAATCCCTCGGCGACCGAGGGCAGGGCGAACATGTCACAGGCCCGGTACACCTGCGGCAGCGCCTCGTGCGGGAGCCGGCCCAGCATGTGCAGGCCCTCGCGCGCAGGCAGCGTGGCGCAGTCGTCGCCGACGAGGACCAGGTCGTAGTCCGGTCGCGGCTGCGCCGCATGCGCCGCGAGCAGCAGGTCGTACCCCTTCTTCGGGACCAGCCGGCCCACGAAGAGCACCAGCGGCCGGTCCAGCGGCAGCCCGTGGGCGCGCCGGGCCCGCAGTTGCTCCTCCCGCGTCCGCACCGGGCGGAAGAGCTCGGTGTCCACGCCGTTGGGCAGGTGAACGGCCCGGCCGGGGCGGGCACCGCGGTGCGCGGTGAAGGCGGCCACCGAGGAGTTGAGCGTGAAGACTCGTTCCGCCCCGCGCCACAGGGCGCGCCCGGGGCCGGCGTACACCACTCGCTGGACGCCGCGGATCAGCGCCACCGGGTGCTGGACCACGCCGACGTGCTGGGTCATCAGGTACGGCGTTCCGGTCAGCCGGGCGGCTGCCAGCGCGGCCCAGGAGCTGAGGTAGAGCGCGTCGTGCACATGGATCAGGTCCGCCCAGCGGCCCCAGCGCACCGCCTCCGCCAGCAGCCGGGGCGAGAAGAGCGGGAACGGCACCCCGGCCCGGCGCTCCAGACCGTTCCAGGCCGCGACACGCACCACCCGGACCCCGTCCTGCACGGTCGCCCGGCTGCGTCGGCCGCTGCTCAGCACGGTCACCTCGGCGCCGCGCGCCCGCAGCCCGACGGCCTCCCGGCGGACCACGTTCTCGATGCCGCCGACGTGCGGTGGGTAGTAGTGGCAGACGAAGAGCACACGAGGCGCCGAGGTCGGGACGGTCATCGGTAGACCTCCACTCCCTCGCCGGCGTACACCTTGTCCTTGGTGCTGTCGAGCAGGGCCAGGGGATAGCCGTAGGTCAGCAGATCGCCTTGGAAGAAGACGGTCGCCCGGTCCTCCCGGACGGTACTGGTGCTGAGCAGCACATAGCTGTCCTGCTCCAGCAGGGTGGGGTAGATGTCCTGCAGGGCAGGTGCGTCGATGGCGGTCTGCAGCCGGTCGAAGGTGAACTGGTCGGTCTGCAGGTGCGCCCCGACGTTCCCGTCGCCCTGCCGGATCCGGGTCTGGGCCCATTGGACGGCACTGAACTCGGCGGGGTGCGGATAGTAGAGGTCGTAGTACTGGCCGGAGTTGTCGAGCAGGAGCTGGGGCGGGTAGCCGCCGAGGGCCTTGGGGACCACGCCGGTCAGGTCCAGGAAGAGCGCCAGGGCCAGCCCGCAGGCCAGCGGCGCCGCCCAGCGGCCCGCCCAGCGCAGCAGCCACAGCGAGGCGGCGGCGGTGAACGGCGCGAAGAAGAAGAGCTCCTGCTGGAAGGCCCGCAGGACGCCGTAGTCGGCCGACAGCGCCGACACCATGGTGAGGAGCGCCAGCATCCCCACTGCGGCCAGGGCCAGCGCCAGTTGGTCGCGGGTGGGACGGAAGGGGCGTGTGCGCCGCGCCCGGATCGAGACGGCCAGGCCCACCAGCAGCAGCACCTGCAGGAGCCGGGCGGCCCCGCTGCGGACGGCGTCGTTCAGGTGGGCGACGTCCACCCCTGTGCCGTGCAGGGTCCGGCCGAGGGCGGTGAGCGGCAGTCGCTGCTCGCCCACCGCGACGGTCGGGTAACGGTCGACGAGGCCCAGCGGCAGCAGCTTGCCGGCGGCACGCTGCTGGGCCGACTGCTCCAGGCTCGTGGCACGGTACTGCGCCAGTCGCTCGTTCGCGCTGACCGAGGTGAGGTGGAAGATGCTGTAGGAGGTGTCGGAGGAGCCCTGCGGGTTCCGTCCGGGATGGATGATCCGGGCCAGCGTGGAGCGGGCCTGGTTGGAGCTGTGGGTGATCGGCCCGGCCCAGAGCAGCGCCATGGCCAGGGCGGCGGCCACCAGCCACCAGGTGACGATCGAACGGGAGGCGTCGTCCGGCCCGTTCACCAGGCCGGACCTGCCGCCGTGCCGCTCGACCTGCCGCCACACCCGGTCGCCGGCCCAGGCCAGCGCGAGGGTGCCCACCAGGACGTAGGTGGTCGAGTAGTGCGAGAGCACGATCCCGGCGGTGAGCAGTACGAGCATCGTCCGACGGCGCGTCAGCGGCCGGCCGGAGTCGGTCACCACCACCAGCGCACAGCCCAGCAACAGGAACGCGACCTCCTGGCGTCCCAGGTAGGGCATGTCGGTGAAGAAGGTGGGGAAGGCCATGAAGTAGACCGCCGAGAGCAGCGCGACCAACACGGGTGCGACGTTGCGCACCGACCGGAAGACCAGCACCGGGGCGAGGGCGAACAGCAGCGGCAGCAGCACCTTGAAGACGTACAGACCGGGGATCCCGGTCAGCCGGACCGCGAGCACCGGCAGCACGGAGACGCTCAGGCAGGCGTTGTAGGAGCTGACGGAGGCGCCGGGCCGCCAGCGGCCGTCGTCCAGGGCCACGGTGAAGACCTTGAACTCGCTCTGGATGTCGTGGCCGGTGATGTACCAGCCGCGCAGCGAGACGGACAGCAGAAGGGCCGCCGCGGCCAGGAACAGTCCCAACTCCAGGACACCGACGGGGCTGCGCCGGGACCACGCCAGCAGCAGGAGCAGCAGGGCGGTCACCGCACACAGAGCGGCCAGGCTGGTACCCGCGCCGAACCCGTTGTTGAGCCGGATGGGCCCGGCCACCGAGAGCACCAGGGCCGCCGCGCCCAGCCCGGCCACCGGGACCAGGGGCCGGGGTGACCGCATGGCCGAGGATCCGGCCCGGTTCGGGGCGGGCGGTTGCGGAGGCTGCGGCCCCGGGGCCAGCAGGCCCAGCAGGAGCAGGGCCAGACCCCAGCTCAGGGCCAGTGGCAAGCGCTCCAACGGGTGCGCCACCCCCAGCAGCGGCAGCACTGTGTTCACCGCCAGGCCCAGCAGCAGGTCGCCGAGCACCGCCAGGCCCACCGCGAGCAGCGCGGCCCCGTCCTTGGTGGAGACCACCCGGGAGGCGAGGCCGAACAGCAACAGTGACGGCGCCGCGAACAGCAGCCACAGTCCGGCCGGGGCCCGCAGCAGGACCGGGACGGCGGGCAGCAGCACCACCAGGCAGGCAACGGCGGTGCCCAGTGCGGCGGCGGACCGGCCCGGCAGGCCCCAGTACGTCCTCATGGCCGACCGCCCGTACCGCCGGTCCGTCCCCCGTACACCTGGTCGTAGACCTCCTCCACCCGCCGGCTCACCGCCTCCCAGGAGTAGCCGCGCGCGGCCCTTTCACTGGCCCGCGCCAGGTCCAGGCGCAGTGCGGGATCGAGCGCCACCCGGTCGATCGCCGTCGCGAGCGCACCGGGCTCCGGGGCGGTCAGCAGGCCGGTGCCGCGCACCAGTTCGGTGGTTCCGGGCACGTCGGTGGCCAGCACCGGCAGGGCGGAGGCCATCGCCTCCAGCACCACGAGCGGCATCCCCTCCCGGTCCGACGGCAGTACGAACGCGTCGGCCTCGGCGTAGGCCCGGACCAGGTCCTCGCGCAGCAGGGGGCCGACGAACCGCACCCGGCGGGGACCTGCGGCCGGCAGGCCCAGCTGCTCCGCCTCCAGCAGCAGGCGCCCGTTCAACTCGCCGTCGCCGACGACGTCGAGCTGGACCGCCTCGCGCACCAGGCTCATCGCCCGCAGCAGTCGGGAGACGTTCTTCTGCGCGCTGAGCCGGCCCACGAAGAGCAGCCGCATGGTGCCGCGCGCCGACGGGGTGCGCGGCGCCGGTCGGAAGTACTCCGGGCCCACCCCGTTGGGCACCACGAACACCCGTTCCGGGGGCACCCGGTAGACCTCGCGGACGAAGGCGCCCTGGGAGTCGGTGAGGACCAGCACGCCGGCCGCCGCCCGCAGCACCCGCCCCAGGATCTGACGCTTGTACAGCGGCAGCAGTCGCCCGAGCGGACCGGAGGGATCCACGTCCAGGTGCAGGTGGACCAGGTAACGCTGCCCGCGCAGCCGGGCCGTCAGGGCGACCTGTTCGGGCATCAGCGCGTGCGCGCAGTGCAGGTGGAGCACGGCCGAGCGCGGGGCGCGGAGCAGGGAGAGCGGCAGGCCCGGTGCGATCGCGGTGTGCGCCACCTCCACCGCCCGGTGTCGGCGCACCCGGACACCGGTGTCGGTACCGGGTGGCTCCGGCGGGGCGGCGCCGAGCGTGGTGGTGACCACACGAACCTCGTTGGTATGCGCGAGCAGTTCGGCCAGATGCTCGACGACCCGCTCCATCCCGCCCAGGTGCGGAGGGTAGTAGGGCGTCAGCTGCAGTATCGTGCGCATCAGTTCGCCCGCCCGCCGATCAGCTGCCCGTTGGCCAGGTAGCGCACCCCGGGTCGGCCGCCGATGTGTGCCAGCACCCGCTCCAGCCGCTGCCAGTCCCCGCGCGCCGCCACCTCCCAGCTGTGGCCCCACAGGTGGTACACCCCGCCCTGGCCCAGGCAGCGTTCGAACCAGGAGATGGCCAGCTCGTCCCAGTCCAGGTAGAGCCGGCCGGCGACGCGCGGGCGCAGCCGGGCCATCCGCAACGACGCGAGCGCGTCCACCCGGTGGGCGTAGGCGTTGACCGTGGTGCGCAGCTCCAGCGGCGCCCCGGGGTCCAGGTATCCGCGCCGCACGGTCCGTGCCAGCGAGAAGCCGAGCTCCCGGGCCTGGCGCAGATGTACCGGGCGGTAGTCACCGCACGGATAGCAGAAGCTGGTCACCGCCGATCCGGTGATCTCCTCCAGTTCCTGCTTGCCGGCCCGCATCTCTTGTGCCGCCCGGGCGTCGGGCAGCCGGGACAGCCGCTGGTGGGAGAGGGTGTGTGCGCCGATCTCGAAGCATTGGGCGAGTTCGCGGATCCCCGCGGGCCCGAGCCGCTGGTGCGGGTCGATTTCGTGGTTGCGCGGTGCGATGTAGAAGGTGCCCGCGATGCCGTGCCGTTCCAGCAGGTCGGCGAGCTCAACGTCGAGGCGGTGGCCGTCGTCCCAGCTGGTCGTGACGGTACAGCGGGCGCTCCTGGAGCGGTCCTGCGAGACCGGGCCGACGTTCATGGGGAGCCTCCGGGAGCGGCGGGCGGCGGGCCGCCGACGCCGTAGTACAGGGTCTGCGAATGGTCCGTCAGGTCGACCTCGACCAGGGCCGGGTCGGCCCCGGCGGGCAGCCGCACCACGGCCCGGGCCGCCCTGCCCGGCTGGGCCGCGAGGCTGGTGGTCGTCTGCGCGGTCACCCCTCCGGTGCTGTCCTTGAGCAGGGAGCGCAGCTGGTACGTGGTCTGCCGATCGCCGTGGTCGACCAGGGCGACCGAGACGGTCACGAGCCCCGAGCCGATTCCGGGCGGGTCGGTGAAGTACAGCTCGATGTAGCCGCGGGGCTGCTCGGTGAAGGACTGCCGCAGCACCGTACGGCCGCCGGCCGACAGCCCCGCGCCGAGCAGGGCCAGTGCGCCGACGCCCAGCAGGGCGGTCGCCAGCAGGGTGCGCAGCGAAGGGACGCGGGCGTTCATGCACTTTTGGCGAGTTCGCGGGTCGTGCCGCCGGGCGTATGCCTTCCGGCCGACTGGTGGAAGCGGTGGACGATGAGCTGCTGGACATTGCCGGCGCCGTCTTTGAACGCATGCAGCTTCACCTCGCCTCCACGTTTCCGGTAATCGATGGGGACCTCGAGGCAGGTGTATCCGGCCAGCATCGCTGCATTCTTGATCTCCTGGGAGAACGCCATACCGGGGGAGCGTACGTCGACGCCGCTCCAAACGTAGCGGCGAAACACCCACATTCCCGACTGTGAATCGTGCAGCCGGGTGTGCAGGAGCCGCCGGCTGAGCGCGCTCAACGTCTGATTGGCCAGGCGGTGCGACCATTTCATGGCCTCGCGATTGTCCCGGTACAGCCGGTCGGTGGTCATGAATTCGACCTTCCGTTCGACCAGGGTCCGGAGCAGCTCGGGCAGCTCGTCGAAGGGGTAGCTGCAGTCGCAGTCGCCAGTGGCGATCACGTCGCCGCCTGCGGCCGCGAATCCCGCCTGATAGGCCCTGCCGTATCCGCGCCGCTGCTCCACTACCACCCGCGCCCCGAGTTCTCTGGCGATATCGCCGGTGCCGTCGGTGGAGGCATTGTCGACCACGATCACCTCGGTGCTCCAGCCGTTCTTCTCGAGGGCGGAGAACGGGATGGAGTCCATGACCAGCGGCAGATTGGGGGCTTCGTTGAGTGCGGGGATGACGACGGAAACGGACTTCATGGTGGGCTCCAGAAAACCGGAGTGCGCAGCCACTGCGATGACTGGGCGAAGGGGAGAGGGCACCTCGTGTCGTGCCTGCGGGAGTGGGCCTTCGAGGGCCGCCGCGCAGACGCACCGGGCTGCAGGGACTGCCCCTGTATATGGGGACAGTATCTTTATGTCTGCAGTTTCCAGTGTACACATACGGTTCTGGGCGGCAACACCTATCCTCTGGGATTCGCCTCCTTGACGGCGGCCTTGAACGCGTCGAGCGAGGGCTTCGGCGACCCGTCGTGGCGTCGCAGCCCGAAGAAGAGCTCGTTGTTCGCACGGTCCGCGTCCTGACCGGTATCGCGGTCGGTGTACCAGAAGACGGCCGCGACGTGGGGGTCGGCCGCGGCCGCCGGGACGGCGTCGGCGGCGATGGCGGCTTGCAGCGCCTCGGTCACATGGGTCGGGTTCGATGCGGCGTTCGGGCCGTCCGCCGCTTCGCCGGGCCCGTTGGTCGGCGCTCCGGTCTCGGTGAGCCAGATCGGCAGGTTGGGTGTGCCGCAGGCGGACAGTACCGACACCAGGCTGTCCTTGGTGCTGCTGATGCGCTCCCACGGGGTGCCGAAGTCTGTCCTGGCACTGGGCAGGTAGGGATAGGTATACGGGTGGTAGCTGATGGCGTTCACCATGGTGGTCGCGCCGAGCTTGCAGGCCGCGGCCAGGAAGTCGTTCTGGGACATCCAGCCCTTGGCCGGATCGGTGTGCACGGCCGCCAGGCCGCCCATCAGTACGACGGCCGACGGATCGGTGCCGCGCAGCGCCTTCGAGGCGGCGTCCAGCAGCCGGGTGTAGCCCGCCGGATCGGCCTTCGGCCCCCAGTAGATGGTGATGTTCGGTTCGTTCCAGACCTGCCAGGTGTGCACCCCCTGCGGCGCGTACCGCTGGGCGGCGGCCGCGGCGAACCGTGCGAAGAGCCCGGGGTCGGCGGGCGGGCAGGAGTCCTGGCTCGCGCAGGAATCCCGCCGGGCCCACTGCGGCACGTAGCCCAGCGTCGGCAGCACCTGCAACCCCCGTCTGCGCGCCGCGGCCACCACCCGGTCGAAGCCCTGCCAGGCGTAGCCGGTCGCGGAGTCCGGCTGGATGTCGCTCCAGGCCAGGTCCACCCGGATCCAGCCGGCCCCGGTATAGACGGCGTCGTCCAGGCCGGCGGCGAGGTCCCGGTCGTCCTTCCAGACCAGCGTGTCACCGTAGGCGATGCCGGTCTTCAACGGCTTCGCCGCCGTCCCCGGGCTGGTCGGCGTTCCCGCCGAGGCGGGGGAGCCCGGGGAGGAACAGCTCGCCGGGCCGATCGTCAGAATGACGCAGCTGAGCAGCGCCATCGCCAGGTGCTGCCACCTTCGCGGTTTCCGCGCCATGTGCCACCGCCTCACTACCCGACCCTGTCGTCACGGCCGCCACGGCTGCCCGGGTCGACCGGGGGCGTGGCGGGCAGCAGCCGGTCGAGCAGGGCGTCCAGGCCGACGGCGAGTCCCTCTGCACCGCCGCTCTCCCCGATCGCCGGAGCCGTGGCGCGAAGTCGCGGGAACTCCTGGGCAGGCATGTGGTGCAATCCCATCCGGAAGGCGGGGTCGGGCTCGTCCGGGTTGTCCACGACGGCCTGGAGATCGGTCAGGGTGTAGCCGAGCGTCCAGGCGGTGATCGCCCGGTACGCCTCTGCGGCCTGCCGGTCGTCCAGACCCGCTGCGGTCAACAGCCCGAGAATGGTCTCGTAGTTCTGCAGGATCACCGGTTGCCGACGGGCCAGCGGGAGCTCCAGCATCCGGGTGGCCAGTAGTGGCACGGCATGCGGGTGGGCGAGCGACACCTGGTAGGTCGCCAGGGCGATCCGGTGCAGCTCGGCGCGCGCGTCGGTACCCTGGTCGGCGGCGGCGAGCCGATCGCGCAACTCGGCATAGAGCATCTCGACCAGGCCGTCCAGCAGGGCGTCCTTGCCGTTGGCGTAGCGGTACAGGGCCATGCCCTCCACGCCCAGCTCGGCGCCGACCTTGCGCATGCTCAGGGCAGGCAGGCCGTCGCGGTCCACCAGCTCCAGCGCCGAGGTCAGCACTCGCTCGCGAGTCAGCCTGCCGTAGTGGCCCCTGTCCCCTGCCCGCCGGGCCGGCCCCGAGCCTGGTTGCAAGTCCAAGAGTGTGCTCCTCCCGGGGAGACGCGGGAAATCAAGGGCAATCGGGTATACGGCAGAAACTTACGTTGCTAGAATACCCGTAATGACCTGAATGTCCTGTAGCTCGGCGTGGATGGTTCAGTGTGGCAGGGGCAGGCCGAGCCGGGCCCGCATGCGCCGGTAGGCGCGCCGGCCCTGCGTTGTCAACGTCGTCGCCAGGTTCTCCGGGAAGGGCGCCCTCGGCGCCCCGAGGCCCTCCAGCCAGGACTGGAAAACGCTGGACGGAGTGTCGGCGCGGACGGTCAGCCGGGCGATGCGCAACGTGTCGTCCGAGGTCGAGCTGAGCGCGTCGGCCACGGCGCAGGCGGAGTCCCAGCCGGCCTGCTGCACCCTCCGCCGGACGACGGCGCTGTGGTAGCCGTGGGGGTAGGCGTAGGAAGTGACGCTGTGCCCGAGCGCGTCCTCCAGCTCGTGCTTGCAGAGCTCGACCTCTTCGCTCAGTCGCTTGCCCGGCAGGGTGTCGAGCTGGGCGTGGGTGCGCGAGTGGCCGCCGATCTCGACGCCCAGCGCGTCCAGGCCCGCGACCTGACGCCAGTTCAGCATCTCGGCCGGGGGCAGCAGGCTTCCGGTCGGCACGCCGCCGGGCGGGTGCACGGCCCCGGTGGTGACGAAGAGCGTCGCCGGCAGCTCGCGGGCGGACAGCAGAGGCGCGACGGTCCAGTAGAAGTCCGCGAAGCCGTCGTCGAAGGTCAGCACTGCGCACCGGACTGGCAACGGGGGGCCGCCGCGAATAGCCGCGACCAGCCGCCGCAGCGGCACCACGGAGACCCCCGCGTCGGCGAGCCGGTCCAACTGCTCGACGAAGGCACGGGGGTTCACCGCGAACGGTGCCGTCCACTCCGGCGGGTCGTCCGAGACGGAGTGGTAGAGCAGCACCGGGACAATGCTCATGGCCCGTTCCCCCGGTGGAGCCCGGCCGGATTGCCGGGCGCGCTCTCGGTGTTGACCAGCCCGACCGGGCCGAGCGGGTGTCCGTGCAGCCGCACCAGCGCCGACACGCGTCCGCCCGGGGCAACCGGGACGGGGGTGTAGCCCGTGTGGTGTGCGGCGAGCCAGGGGCAGGCTGCTGCGGTGCGTCGGGTGGTTGTGCCCATCGGAGCATGCCTCTCCGCAGGACGGGTTGGCACACGGCTGCTCTAAGGCGCGTGCGCTCCCGCGCGAAAATCGAATGATCGCCTCAGCGGTGTGCCCCAGCCCTGACTCCGAAGCCCACCCCTGAGCCTTGCCCCCGTACCGCCGGCTGATCTGGACGCCGAGGCGTCGACCACCACGGTGTTACCTGTCCATTATCCGAAGGCGGGCGTTCGCAAGTCAAGTTATTTGCACAACTATTCGGCTAATTATCCGTTTTGTCGCGACGGGCCTGTATCAACGCCTCCATCGCCTCCGGTGCGGCCGCCCGCCCGAAGTACCAGCCCTGCCCCCAGTCGCAGCCCAGGCCCCGCAGTCGCGCCGCGGCGTCCGCCGTCTCGACCCCCTCCGCCGTCAGCGTGAGCCCGAGGCTGTCCGCCAGCGAGACGAGACCGCTGACGATCCGCCAGCCGACGCCGTCCGCTGCGCCCTCTGCGGCCTCCGCGGCCTGGCTCGCGGCGTCGCCGACGAACGCGCTGGCCAGCTTGAGTCCGGCCAGCGGCAGGTCGCGCAGGTGGGCGAGGTTCGACCAGCCGGTGCCGAAGTCGTCGACGGCCAGGGTGACCCCGGTGTCGACCAGCCCCCGCAGCACCCGCAGCGACTCGTCGCGCGGATCGAGCGCGGCGCTCTCGGTGAGCTCCAGCTGCAGCAGCGAGGGCTCCAGGCCGGTGTCGGCGAGGATCCGGCCGACATCGGCCAGCAGTCCCTTGCTCCGGGCCTGACGCGCCGTGATGTTGACATTGAGCTGCGGCGCCAGCGGGCCGAAGCGGCGCTGCCAGTCGGCCGCCTGGGCACAGGCCTGTTCCAGGATCCAGCGGCCCAGCGGCAGGATGAGGCCGGTCTCCTCCGCCGCGGCCACGAACTCGTCCGGCCCGAGCACGCCGAGCAGCGGATGGCGCCAGCGCACCAGCGCTTCCACGGCGGCCAGTGAGCCGTCCGAGAGTGCGCACAGCGGCTGGTACTCCAGGAAGAACTCGCCCTGTTCCAGGGCGAGCGGCATCCGCACCGAGATCGTGTACCGGCTCACCGCCTCGGCGTTGGTCCGCGCGTCGTAGAGGGTCCAGCGGGCGCCGCCCGCCTCCTTGGCGCGGTAGAGGGTCAGGTCCGCGGCGCGGACCGCCGCGCCCGGGGTGATCGTGCCGACCGGGCGCTCCAGCACTCCGACGCTGGCCCCGACCGCCAGCTGGTGCCCGTCGATCCGGATCGGCTCCTCAAGGGCCGAGAGCACCGCGCGGGCGGCGGCGACGGCGTCGTGTGCGCCCCGGCAGTGCTCCAGCAGCACCACGAACTCGTCCCCGCCGAGCCGGGCGACCAGGTGCCCCAGCGGCACCAGCGCACCGGAGAGCCGGCCGGCCACCTCGACCAGCAGCTGGTCGCCGGTGGCGTGGCCGAGGCTGTCGTTGACGATCTTGAACCGGTCCAGGTCGACGTAGCACAGGCCGAAGCGGGAGCCCGGCGGCGCGGTGGCGAACAGCTCATCCAGCTGCTCGAAGAAGGCGGCCCGGTTGGGCAGTCCGGTCAGCGGGTCGTGGGTGGCCTGGTGGCGCAGCCGCTCCTGGAGGCGGTAGCGGTCGGTGATGTCCTCCATCATGGCGACCTGGTAGCGCGGCTGCCCGTCCTCGTCCCTGATCAGCGAGACGGTCAGGTGGGTCCAGACCACCTCGCCGTCCTGGCGGTAGTAGGGCTTGTCGCACTGGAAGCTCTCCCGCTCGCCGGCGATCAGCTCCTCGTAGGCCTGCCAGACCTCCGGGGTGTCCTCCGGGTGCACCAGGTCCGTCACCTGCCGGCCGCGCAGGTCGTCGAGCCGGGCGCCGAACATCTCCAGCAGTGAGCGGTTGGCCGTCAGGATCTCGCCGTCGACGCTGCCGACGCCGATGCCGACCGCCGCGTGCTCGAACAGCGCCCGGAACCGCGCCTCGGAGGCGTGCAGGGCCTGCTCGGCCTCGTGCCGGGCGGTGTCCGCGGCGGCACGGATCGCTTCCTGCTGCCTCAGCGTGCGCTCACGCAGCGAGGTGGCCCAGCCGGCGGCGAAGTCGCCGGCCGGGTCGGGCCCCCGCATGGCGGTGAAACGGAGCAGTTCCACCGCCTGGACGAGCAGCTCCGGGTCGGTGAAGTGCGCGTCGACCAGCGTCGCGGCAGCCTGGTCCGCCCGGCCCGAGAGCACCAGGTCCGCGGTCAGGGCGCCGAGCGCGTCGATCTTCCGCGGATGCAGCGCGCTCCCGTGGACGCGCAGCAGCTGGGTCCAGCGTTCCGGGAAGGAGGGCCGGGACGCAGCGGCGGGCGCCGGGCCGTTCACGGCAGGGCCTGTTCCGACCCCAGCCGTCCGACGCCGACGAGCCCCGCCAGCCGTTCCGGATCCGGCCCCACCGCGTCCGGGCTGTCCGGCCGCCACTGGGTCAGGTAGACGAGGCCCGGGTCCACCAGCTCGAAGCCGTCGAAGAACGCGGCGATCTCCTCGCGCCCGCGCATCGTGAGCGGCGTCCTGGTGCGGGCGTAGATGTCCTGGTGCGGGCCGACCTGGTCGGGGCGGCCCTCGCGGCAGGCGTGGCAGAGCACCAGCGCGCTGCCCGGCGGCAGCGCGTCCCGCAGCCGGGCCACCAGGCCGTGCGGCCCGGCCTCGTCGGGGACGAAGTGGAGCACGGCCACCAGCAGCAGGGCGACCGGGGCCCCGCCGTCCAGCAGGGCGGCGACGTCCGGCTGGGCCAGCAGCTCCTCCGGATCGGTCAGGTCGGCCTGGACGACGCGGCTGAGCGGGTCGTGGGACAGCATCGCCAGACTGTGTGCGACGGCCACCGGATCGCGGTCGACATAGACCACCCGGGCCTCGGGCTGGACCTCGCGGGCGATCTCGTGGACCGGGCCGACCGTGGGGATGCCGGAGCCGATGTCCAGGAAGCGGGTGAAGCCCTGGTCGGCCAGATAGTGGACCGAGCGGCGCAGGAAGGCACGGTTGGCCCGCATGATCTTCGGCAGTTCGGGCCAGAGCTCCACGGCGCGGCGGGCCATCGTGCGGTCGGCTTCGAAGTTGTGGCTGCCGCCGAGGTAGTAGTCGTACACCCGAGCGGCGTTCGGCGTCTCGAGATCGATCCAGCTCGGTGACCACTTCTGTCCGCGCACGGCGTGCGCTCCTTCCGTGCCGTTGGGCACCATACTATGACAAAAGCCTTGAACTCGGCTGGAGTCGGCACGATGGCGGGACCTATCGAGGACTACGCGCTGATCGGTGACCTGGGCACGGCCGCTCTGGTCGGCGCCGACGGATCGGTCGACTGGCTCTGCCTGCCGCGCTTCGACTCCCCCTCCTGCTTCGCCGCGCTGCTCGGCGAGGAGCGTCACGGCCACTGGCGGCTCGCACCCGCGGACCGGCAGGCCACGGTCGTCGAGCGGCGCTACGTCGGGGACACGCTGGTGCTGGAGACCCGGTGGCGCACGTCCGGCGGAGAGGCGCGGGTGCTGGACCTCATGCCGATCCGGGTGCGCGAACCGCGGCTGGTCCGGCTGGTGGAGGGGCTTGCGGGCAGCGTGGAGATGCGCGCGGAGCTGCGGCTGCGCTTCAACTACGGGCGGGTGGTGCCCTGGGTGCGCCGCACCGAGCACCACCGGGTGGCGGTGGCCGGCCCGGACGCGGGCTGGCTGAGCGTGCCGCCCGGCGTCCACACCTACGGCGACGGCGACGGCGCCGACGGCTGCACCCGCTCGGACTTCACCGTCGCCGCCGGACAGCGCGTCGCCTTCACCCTCACCTGGCAGCCCTCGCACCTGACCACGACCGGCCGTTTCGACCCCGGGCAGAGCCTGCGGCAGACCGTGGCCCACTGGCAGCGCTGGTCGGACGGCTGTCGCTACCGGGGCCCCTGGCGGGCGCCGGTGCTGCGCTCGCTGCTGACGCTGAAGGCGCTCAGCTACGAGCCGACCGGCGGCATCGTCGCCGCGCCCACCACCTCGCTGCCCGAGTGGATCGGCGGCGAGCGCAACTGGGACTACCGCTTCTGCTGGCTGCGCGACTCCAGCCTCACCCTGGCCGCGCTGCTGCGCGGCGGCTACCACGAGGAGGCCGCCTCCTGGCGGCGCTGGCTGCTGCGCGCCATCGCGGGGGAGCGGACCGGACTGCAGGCGCTGTACGGGGTGGCCGGTGAACGGGCGCTGGGGGAGACGGTCGCCGAGTGGCTGCCCGGTTACCGGGGTTCGCAGCCGGTGCGGGTGGGCAACGCGGCGGTGGGCCAGATGCAGCTGGACGTCTACGGCGAGGTGGCGGACATGCTCTACCGGGCGCTGTGCGCCGGGATTCCGATGGAGCGTCAGGTCTGGAGCCTGTTCCGGTCGTTGATGAAGGCGATGGCCGGCCGCTGGCGCGAGCCGGACGAGGGCCTGTGGGAGGTGCGCTCCGGGCGCCGGCAGTTCGTGCACTCCAAGGTGATGTGCTGGGTCGCCGCGGACCGCGCGGTGCGGATGGCCGAGCAGACCGGCCTGCCGGCGCCGCTCGCCGAGTGGCGCGCGTTGCGTGACACGGTCCATGCGGATGTCTGCACCCACGGCTACGATCCCGTACGCGGCGTCTTCGTGCAGTACTACGGCGGCCGCGGGCTGGACGCCTCCGCGCTGCTGCTGGCCCAGTCCGGCTTCCTGCCGGCCGACGATCCGCGGGTGACCGGGACCGTGGCCGCGGTCCGCGAGGAACTGGATCTGGACGGCTTCGTACGGCGCTACGACCCCGGCCGAGGGGGCGATGGCGTGAACGGCGCCGAAGGGGCCTTCCTCGCCTGCAACTTCTGGCTGGCGGAGGCCCTGGCCCTCGGCGGCAGCCCGGAGCAGGCGACCGAGGTCTTCGCGCGGACGGTGGCGGTCGGCGGCGAGCTCGGGCTGCTCAGCGAGCAGTGGGATCCGCGGACCGGACGCCAACTCGGCAACGCACCACAGGCGTTCACCCATGTCGCGCTGGTCAACGCGGCCTTCGCGCTGGCCGATGCCATGCCCCCGACCGGGTGACCCACCGTCAGAATTCGTCCGGGCACCACGGCCTGAAGTCCACCCGCAGCAGGGCGTCGGCCCGGGCCGCGCCGCCCGGGCGGAGTTCGTCGACCAGGCCGGCCGCATGCAGCCGGGCGGTGGAGTCGTTGCCCGTGTAGAGGGTGCCCAACTCGCGGACGTCCAGGGCGAGATCGGCCGGCTCGCCGGTGCCGGCGCGGGTGAACCGCCCGGTGCCGTCCTCCGCCGCCTCCAGGACCCAGCGGCCGTCGACGTAGCCGAGGCGGTCGGTGACCTGGAGCACGACGCGTCCCGGTGCGGCACAGGTACGGGCGGCGAAGGCGGTGGGGGCGTCCAGGATCCGCAGCCACATGAAGTCGGAGCTGCTGTCGCCGCCGTCCACACAGGCGCGGGGGTCGTCGAGGAGCAGCGGCAGCGGGTCGTCGGGGGCGATGTTGGGGATCTCGACCCGCTCGACCCAGTCGACCTGCAGCGCGTAGCGCCACAGCGCGGCGGCCGCGGCCCGGTCCACGGCGAAGTGGTCGGTCACCTTCAGTAC
Source organism: Streptacidiphilus sp. EB103A (assembly GCF_041261405.1). Taxonomy (NCBI): domain Bacteria; kingdom Bacillati; phylum Actinomycetota; class Actinomycetes; order Kitasatosporales; family Streptomycetaceae; genus Streptacidiphilus; species Streptacidiphilus sp. EB103A. The sequence continues at coordinate 99,054 of NZ_JBGCAQ010000013.1, forward strand.
CGAGCGGGTGATCATATTGGGCCACAGGTCTTTGACCGTGTACGCGAGCAGCCCGGCCGGACGGCCCGCCGGGTCGCGGTAGATCACGACCAGCGGTTCCTTCCACGACTTGTCCGGGTGCTGCAGATCGCCGCTGAGCAGCCGCCAGTTGACGGCCTTGCGGTCGATAGCCCCGGGCTGGGTGCGGCGGAAGCGCTCATGCAGTTCCGGGCCGTTCTTGCGGTACTCCTCCATCGTCTGCAGCTCGAAGCTGCCGCCCTCCGCCGCGGCCGGCACCCGGACGTCGCCGACCAGGCGGTTGTGGACCGTCCAGCCCTTGCGCCTGGTGGCGGGGCCGAAGCCGTAGCGGCCGTAGATGCGGTACTCGGCGGCGATGAGGATGGCGAGGCTGTCGCCGCGTTCGGCGGCGGTGGCCAGGTCCTGGGTCATCATCCGGGTCAGCAGACCGCGCCTGCGGTGGGTCTGCGAGACGGTGACATTGGTGATGGCGTCGGTGGTCAGCGAGGCCCCGCCGGGTACGGTCAGCTCCCGCACGGTGCTGCGGAAGGTTCCCACGCAGCGCGCCCCGTCGAAGGCGCCGAGCGTTCGTCCCGGAACGAACGTCTCCCGGCGGAAGTCCGGCGCCCCGTCCCCCTTCGCCGCCATGAACCCGCTGCTCAGAGCCCTGCCCCACTCGGCCAGGTCCCCTTCCTCCACCACCCGGACCCCGATGCCGCCGCCGTCCGCCTGCCCACGTGCCGTCAGTGTCGTCGCCATACCGGGCACCCTACGATCCCGCCTCCCGGACGGCATCCGGGTTTTCTCCCGCGAGATGCCATGGAATGCCATGTTCTGCCACCCCGCAGGAACGGTTCGGCACACCGAGGGCGCAACGATGCTGGTTGAGGGCCGGAGATTCCGCCTACGCTGGGAACAGTCGTGGACCCTTCCGGAGGAGACATGAGTACCGTGCTGACACCACCTGAGGAGTCCCTCACTCCGGAGCCTGTGCCGGACTGGCTGATGCCCCCGCCACAGGGCTTCACCGCAGAGGATCTCGACCGACTCACCGGCCTGCCCCCGCACACCGAGCTCATCGACGGGAGTCTGGTCCTGGTGAGTCCACAGGTCGATTACCACGCGCTTGCCATCTCGTTGTTGGAGACGGCCCTGCGCCGACAAGCCCCCGACACCCTGCGTGCCCGCCGCGAGATGACGGTCCGGCTCGGGAAACGCCAGCGCCCGGAGCCCGATCTGCTGCTGATCCGGGCCGACGCCGACCCGGGTCCCAAGCGGACCTTCTACCAGCCCTCGGACGTGCTCCTGGTCGCCGAGGTCGTCTCCGAGGAGTCCGCGGAGCGCGACCGCAAGCGCAAGCCGCAGCTGTACGCGAAGGCCGGCATCCCGCACTTCTGGCTGGTCGAGATCGTGAACGGGGCCCTTGAGGTGCACGTCTACCAGCTGGACGAGGTGACCGAGTCCTACGCACCGCTCGGCATGCAGCGCGACCGGCTGGAACTCCCCACACCCTTCCCGATGGACATCGACCTCACGGAGCTCCAGCGGATGTGACCGGTCCGGCCCCCGGTGCCCACCGGGCCGCCCGGGACGCCACCCGTTTACTGCTCGACGCTGCGGGCTCGACTAGGCTGCTGGCCATGGCTGAAGCTCCTTACCGTCTTGTCCTGCTCCGCCACGGCGAGAGCCAGTGGAACGAGAAGAACCTCTTCACCGGCTGGGTCGACGTCGACCTGAACGAGAAGGGCGAGAAGGAGGCCGTGCGCGGTGGCGAGCTCCTCGCCGCCGAGGGCCTCCTCCCCGACGTTCTGCACACCTCACTGCTGCGCCGCGCGATCCGCACCGCCCAGATCGCCCTCGACCGGGCCGACCGCCACTGGATCCCGGTGCGTCGCTCCTGGCGCCTGAACGAGCGCCACTACGGTGCGCTCCAGGGCAAGGACAAGGCCCAGACCCTGGCCGAGTTCGGCGAGGAGCAGTTCATGCTCTGGCGCCGCTCGTACGACACCCCGCCGCCCGTGCTCGCCGCCGACGCCGAGTACTCGCAGGCGGACGACCCCCGCTATGCGCAGATCCCCGCCGACGTCCGGCCGCAGACCGAGTGCCTCAAGGATGTCGTCGAGCGGATGCTGCCCTACTGGTACGACTCGATCGTCCCGGACCTCGCCGACGGCCGCACCGTCCTGGTCACCGCGCACGGCAACTCGCTGCGCGCGCTGGTGAAGCACCTCGACGGCATCTCCGACGAGGACATCGCCGGCCTCAACATCCCCACCGGCATCCCGCTCCTCTACGAGCTGGACGCCGACTACAAGCCGCTCACCAGGGGCGGCCGCTACCTCGACCCGGAGGCGGCCGCCATCGCGGCCCAGGCCGTGGCCAACCAGGGCAAGAAGAAGTAGGACGAGCGCGACGCAGGAGGACCCCGGTCGACGACAGCTCGCCGTCGGCCGGGGTCCTCGCGTATGCGTCCAGTGACTGTGCGGTCAGTGGCAGCAGCCGCCGCCGCACTGGCAGGTGCCGCCGGACTGGCAGCCGCAGCCGCACCCCGAGCCGCAGCCGCAGGCGGCGACCAGCGGCAGGGGGATGCGGAGCGTGTGCTCGGCACTGGGTTCGGTGGGATCAGCCCTGATCGGGGCAGGTGGGGTCGGAGACTGAGTCATCGTGGGTGGACCCTCCTTCAGGCGGTCATGCCTACGACTCAGTGAATCCCTCCGCCTACGCAGCGTCAACGGGCGTACGGGATCGCCCCGTACGCCCGCCCGCGCGCCCCCGCCGTCGCGCCGCTTCCCGGTCGGCTCGGTCGGCTACTTCTCGGCGTCCGGGACGAACTCGTCGGCGTGCTCGCCGGTCACCAGGAAGACCACGCGCTTGGCGACCGACACCGCGTGGTCCGCGAAGCGCTCGTAGTAGCGCCCGCACAGGGTGACGTCCACGGCCGTCTCGATGCCGTGCCGCCAGCGGTCGTCCAGCAGGTGCGAGAACAGCTGGCGGTGCAGCTCGTCCATCGCGTCGTCGTCCCGCTCCAGCTCCAGCGCGGCGTCCACGTCCTTGGACGCGATCACCTGGCCGGCCTTGGCGACCAGCCGCTGGGCCAGCTGGCCCATCTCCAGGACGATGGGGTGCAGGTCCGCGGGAACCGCCGACTCGGGGTAGCGCAGCCGGGCCAGTTTGGCGACGTGCCGGGCCAGGTCCCCGGACCGCTCCAGGTCCGCGCTCATCCGCAGCGAGGTGACCACGATGCGCAGGTCGGTGGCGACCGGCTGCTGCCGGGCCAGCAGATTGATGGCGCGGTCCTCCAGCTCGTGGTGGAGCGCGTCGACCTTCTCGTCCGCGGCGATGACGCTCTCGGCCAGTGCGAGGTCGGCGTCGAGCAGCGCCGTGGTCGCCCGCCCCATGGCGGACCCCACCAGCCGGGCCATCTCGACCAGGCCGTCGCCGATCGAATCGAGTTCCTCGTGGTAAGCGTCGCGCATCGGTCCTGTCCTCCTGGTTGTCCCAGCTGTCTGTTCTCAGGGGCGTTCGAGTCAACCATGCGCCGTTCGGACGTACCCCTTCCTCAGTGGGAGTGAACCACTTGCGACGCCAAGGTGAATTCTCAGCGACCTGGGGCTGATGCCCTTCTCCAGGGGTTACAGCAGGTCACCACCATGCGCTTACGCTGAACGCATGGACGTGACCGTGGCTGAAGCCGCAGCGAGCGCGCTTGCCGGGCTCGGAGTCGGCCTCACCGCCGCGCTGTCCTTCCGCTGGAGCGAGAAGGACAAGAAGAAAAGTGCCAAACGGGTCGAGCAGCATCCCGAGCCCGAGCTGCCGCCCGGCGTCGACACCGTGCTCTCGGTGCTGCGCTCCTGCGCCGTGGTGCTCGACGACAGCGATCAGGTGATCAAGGCCAGCTCGGCCGCGTACGCCCTGGGACTGGTCCGGGGCGGCGCGATCGCGGTGAACGAGATGCTGGTCATGGCCCGGCTGACCCGCCGCGACGGCGAGATACGGCAGGCGGACCTGGACATCCCCCGGGGCGGCGGCAAACAGAGCGGCGACGCCCTCGCCGTCTCGGTCCGGGTCGCCCCGCTCGGCTCCCGGCTCGTCCTGGTGCTGGTCGAGGACCTGACCGAGGCCCGCCGGATCGAGGCGGTCCGCCGCGACTTCGTCGCCAATGTGTCGCACGAGCTGAAGACCCCGGTGGGCGCCCTGTCCCTGCTCTCCGAGGCCGTCCAGGACGCCAGCGACGACCCCGAGGCGGTCCGCCGCTTCGCCGGCCGGATGCTGATCGAGGCCACCCGGCTCACCAGCCTGGTCCAGGAGATCATCGAACTCTCCCGGGTCCAGGACGACGACCGGCTGGTCGACGCCGAACCGGTCGCGGTGGACGAGCTGGTCGCCGAGGCGATGGACCGCTGCCGGCACCAGGCCGCGGCCAAGCAGATCACCATGGCGGCCGGCGGCATCGCCGGCCTCTACCTGCACGGCAACCGCGGCCAGCTCGCCGCGGCGCTCGGCAACCTGGTCGAGAACGCCGTCAACTACAGCCCGGTCAGGACCCGGGTGGCCATCGCGGCCCGCAAGGTCCCCGGATCCAGGACCGACACGGTCGAGATATCGGTGACCGACCAGGGCACCGGGATCTCCGAGAAGGACCGCGAGCGGATCTTCGAGCGCTTCTACCGCGTCGACCCGGCCCGCTCCCGGGCCACCGGCGGCACCGGCCTCGGCCTGTCCATCGTCAAGCACGTCGCCGCCTCCCACGGCGGCACGGTCTCGGTGTGGAGCGTCGAGGGCCAGGGCTCCACCTTCACCCTGCGCCTGCCCACCACCACCCCCACCGGCGCCGACGCCGCTCGCTCCAACGGCACCGACGCCGCTGCCGATCTCTACGCCGAAGCCGAGCCCGAGCCCGAGACCAGTACCCAACACCCCCTGTCTGCTCACCACCCTGCCCCGGAGGTCCAGTCGTGACCCGTGTGCTTGTCGTAGAGGACGAGGAGTCCTTCAGCGATGCCCTGTCCTACATGCTCCGCAAAGAGGGTTTCGAGGTGGCCATCGCCGCCACCGGCCCCGACGCACTGGACCAGTTCGAACGCAATGGCGCCGACCTGGTCCTGCTGGACCTGATGCTGCCCGGCCTGCCCGGTACCGAGGTCTGCCGCCAGCTGCGGGCCAAGTCCAGCGTCCCCGTGATCATGGTGACGGCCAAGGACAGCGAGATCGACAAGGTGGTCGGCCTGGAGATAGGGGCGGACGACTATGTCACCAAGCCCTACTCCACCCGCGAGCTGGTCGCCCGGATCCGCGCGGTGCTGCGCCGCCGCGGCGAGCCCGAGACCACCGTCGGCGGCCCCGGCGCGCTGGAGGCGGGACCGGTCCGGATGGACGTGGACCGGCATGTGGTGACCGTCGACGGCGCCAAGGTCGACCTCCCGCTCAAGGAGTTCGACCTGCTGGAGATGCTGCTGCGCAACGCCGGCCGGGTGCTCACCCGGATGCAGCTGATAGACCGCGTCTGGGGTGCGGACTACGTCGGCGACACCAAGACCCTCGACGTCCACGTCAAGCGACTGCGCGCCAAGATCGAGCCGGACCCGGGGGCCCCGCGCTACCTGGTGACGGTCCGTGGCCTCGGCTACAAGTTCGAGCCGTAGACCGCCCGCCCCGGCCGGGCCTCCCGCCCGCCCCGGCGAACCCCGGCCCACCGCGAGGCTGTGCCCCGGACGGATGAATCGTCCGGGGCACAGCCATGTCTTCGGTGCTTGTGCTGCGCCTGCGTGCGCCTGCGGCTCAGGGGGTCGAGGTCGCCGAGGCCGAGGCGCTGGTCGAGGCATTCGCGGTGCCCTTCGCCTTGGCGGTGGCCGTTGCCTTCGCAGTGGCGGGCGCGCTCACCGTCACCGTCGGGGTGGGCGCGACGGTCGGGGCGTACGAGGTGTACTCGCCGGTGCCGGCGTTCACCAGGGCCTGCACCGTGACCGAGCCGGCGTTGGCGAAGGTGAAGGTGATCGTCGCGTTCTGTCCGGGCTTCTCGTTGAGCGTCGGGACGGTCGCCGCCACCTGGCCCGGGCCGCTCAGCAGCAGCGAGCCGCCGGTTGGGACGGTCGCGGTCCCGCTCAGCGTCGCCTGGCTGCTGCCGTCCACGCTGACCCCGGTGAGGGTGTCGTCGGCGGACCCGTTGTTGGCGATGTTCACCACGACATTGGCCGGCGCGTTGCCGGTGGCGTCGGTGACCACGACGATGCCGTTGAGCTTCAGGGCCGAGTCGCCCTTGACGATCGAGGTTGCGGCGGTGTTGGGCTTCACCTGGAGGGTCGCCGCGTTGGACCCCGCGGAGCAGGCGGCGAGGATGGGAGCGGTCGCCAGGATGACGGCGGCGACTGCGCCGCGACGAAGACTGCGGCTCACGGCGGTGACTTCTCCTTGGACGTGCTGGGTCCGGGCAGGACGGCTGTCTGTGGGAGACCGCCGCGATCAGGTTACCGAGCCCGTTTGGTCGGTCCGCACGGGGTGGCCCCGTGTCGCGTCCCCGCCCCAAACGCCACACCCGCCCCCGGCGTCGGCAAAATCCGTTCGGTCGAAGATCAGATAACGTTTCGATTACGTCTTCCGCGTAAGATCAATAACGGCCCCGCGGAGTGCGACCGGTTCGTGCGCAAGCGCTCCGACCTGCGGGAAGCCCTCCTCGAACTGGGGTCGCAGCACGCGGCAGGGGTGGTTGTCAAGCCCTGAGACTGGCTCTGACCTGCGAAAACACCCTTCGGATATGGCTGCAACCGTGTTATTCTGGAAAGCCACGGAAGGGGTACCTGTCACATGACGTTCAAGGTTGGCGACACCGTGGTCTACCCCCATCACGGGGCCGCGCTGATCGAGGCTATCGAAATCCGCCAGATCAAGGGTGTGGACAAGACCTACCTGGTGCTGAAGGTGCAGCAGGGTGACCTGACGCTGCGCGTTCCTGCGGAGAACGCAGAGTTCGTAGGCGTCCGCGACGTGGTCGGCCAGGATGGGTTGGACCGGGTCTTCGAGGTGCTGCGCGCACCGTACACCGAGGAGCCCACCAACTGGTCCCGCCGCTACAAGGCGAACCTGGAGAAGCTTGCTTCGGGTGACGTTATCAAGGTCGCGGAGGTTGTGCGCGACCTTTGGCGACGTGAGCGCGAGCGCGGGCTGTCCGCTGGTGAGAAGCGGATGCTGGCCAAGGCCAGGCAGATCCTGGTCAGCGAGCTGGCACTCGCTGAGAACACCAACGAGGACAAGGCCGAAACGCTGCTCGACGAGGTTCTCGCCTCCTGAGCCTGCTCAAGCGTTTCGGCTGCTCAGCCTTTGCCGGCTGGACAGTCCCTCGTGCACAGCTGTAGTGGTGCATGCAGTGTGATCCAGCGCCCGTCGTTGCCACGGCGGGCGCTGAGTCATGTCTGCCCCGTACTGAGCGCTGAACGATGGAACCCCGCGCGCGGTCGGCCGGGCCGCGCCGGTACTGTGCCGTTCCGGGAGTGGTTGCCACCCCCGGTGCCAGGACGAGCAGGACGAGCTCCACGGAAGGCGCTCGGCCCAGCACGCCTTGGCCATACCCACTTCGCCGAAGGAACAAAACCTGAACGCCGCAGCAGTGGTCCCCGCCGCAGGTCGGGGCGAACGACTGGGCCCCGGTGCCCCCAAGGCCCTGCGAGAACTGGGGGGCGTGCCGCTTCTGGTGCACGCCGTCCGCGCGCTGGCGCGCTCCCGTGTGGTGACCCTGGTCGTGGTGGTCGCACCCGTGGACGGGGTGGCCCAGGTGCGCCAACTGCTTGACGACTACGGCGTGGACGGGCACGACAGCGCCCGGATCACCGTGGTCCCCGGCGGGGCCACCCGGCAGGAGTCGGTCCGGCTGGGCCTGGCCGTGATCCCCGAGGACGTCGACGTGGTGCTGGTGCACGACGCCGCCCGGCCGCTGGTGCCGGTGGACGTGGTGGACGCGGTCGCGCGTGCCGTCGCCGACGGCGCCGAGGCGGTCGTCCCGGCGGTGCCGCTGGCCGACACGGTCAAGCAGGTCGAGCCCGCCACCGTGCCCGGGCGTCCCGAGCCGGTGGTCGCCACGCCGGACCGGTCCACCCTGCGTGCGGTGCAGACCCCGCAGGGGTTCCGCCGCGAGGTGCTGCTGCGGGTGCACGAGAAGGCGTTCAACGACGGGGTCGAGGCCACCGACGACGCCGGCCTGGTGGAGCGCTACGCCGGCAGCGTGGTGGTGGTGCCCGGCCACGAGGAGGCGTTCAAGGTGACCAGGCCGCTGGACCTGGTGCTGGCCGAGGCGGTACTGGCGAGGCGGAGGGCGCTCGATGAGTTCTGAGTTGAGGCTTCCGCGCACAGGCATCGGCGCGGACATTCACGCGTTCGAGGCGGGGCGCGAGCTGTGGGTGGCCGGGCTGCTGTGGGAGGGCTCCGAGTACGGCCTGGCCGGACACTCGGACGGGGACGTCGTCGCCCACGCGGCCTGCAACGCGCTGTTCTCCGCTGCCGGGCTGGGTGACCTGGGCGCTCACTTCGGCGTCGACCGGCCCGAGTGGGCCGGGGCCTCCGGGGTACGGCTGCTGGCCGAGGCCGGACGGATCGTCCGCGAGGCCGGCCTCGAGATCGGCAATGTCGCGGTGCAGGTCATCGGTGTCCGTCCGAAGATCGGCAAGCGCCGCGAGGAGGCGCAGAAGGTGCTGTCCGAGTGCCTGGGCGCGTCGGTCTCGGTATCCGCCGCGACCTCGGACGCGCTCGGCTTCACCGGACGTTCGGAGGGACTGGTCGCCCTGGCCACGGCCCTGGTGTACCCGGCGTCCTGATGTGGCGTCCTGTCATACGGCGTCCTGTCATACGGCGTCACCCGTTGGGGGCGAGCCGGAAAGCCACGGGGATGTGAACGGATCCGAGTCCTGTGACCGGATGGGGACAGGGCACCCCGCTCTTCCCACTACGCTTGACGCTGTGAGTATTCGCCTGTACGACACCAGCGCCAGCCAGGTACGCGACTTCGTCCCGCTCGTGCCGGGCTGCGTCTCGATCTACCTGTGCGGCGCGACCGTGCAGGCCGCCCCGCACATCGGGCACATCCGCTCCGGGCTGAACTTCGACGTGATGCGTCGCTGGTTCGCCTACCGGGGCTATGACGTCACCTTCGTGCGGAACATCACCGACATTGACGACAAGATCATCGAGAAGTCGCGGCTCTCCGGCCTGCCCTGGTGGCAGATCGGCTACGCCAACGAGCGCGCCTTCAACGAGGGGTACGACGCGCTGGGCTGCCTGCCGCCGACCGGGGAGCCCCGGGCGACCGGGCACATCCCGGAGATGATCGAGATGATGCGGGTCCTGATCGACAACGGGCACGCCTACGAGGCCGACGGCAACGTCTACTTCAGCGTCACCTCCTACCCCGACTACCTCTCGCTGTCGCACCAGGAGCTGGACAACCTGCGCCAGCCCGAGGGCGAGGGCGAGACCGGCAAGCGGGACCAGCGCGACTTCGCGCTGTGGAAGTCGGTCAAGCCGGGGGAGCCGAGCTGGGAGACACCGTGGGGGCGCGGCCGTCCGGGCTGGCACCTGGAGTGCTCCGCGATGGCGCACAAGTACCTGGGTCCGGCCTTCGACATCCACGGCGGCGGGCGCGACCTGGTCTTCCCGCACCACGAGAACGAGATCGCGCAGTCCAAGGCGTTCGGCGACGACTTCGCCACGTACTGGCTGCACAATGCCTGGGTCACGCTCAGCGGCGAGAAGATGAGCAAGTCGCTGGGGAACTCGGTGCTGGTCTCCGAGATGGTGCAGAAGTGGCGGCCGATCGTGCTGCGCTACTACCTGGGCACCCCGCACTACCGCTCCACGATCGAGTACAGCGACGAGGCCCTGCGCGAGGCCGAGACCGCGTTCGCCCGGATCGAGAGCTTCGCGCAGCGGGTCACCGAGCAGCACGGCGAGGTGGTCGCGGCCGTGCATGTGCCCCCGGCGTTCGGCGAGGCGATGGACGACGACTTCGGCGTCCCGCAGGCGCTGGCCATCGTCCACACGGCGGTCCGGCAGGGGAACGCGGCGCTGGCGGCGGACGACAAGGAGAACGCGGTAGCGCGTCTGGCCGAGGTCCGTGCGATGCTCGGTGTGCTGGGTCTCGATCCGCTGGACGCCATGTGGGCCGGTCCGGCCCAGGGCGAGGACTTGCACGGTGTGGTGGACGCCCTGGTCAAGCTGGTGCTGGAGCAGCGGCAGGCGGCGCGCGAGCGCAAGGACTACGCGACCTCCGACGCCATCAGGGACCGGCTCACCCAGGCCGGGCTCGCCATCGAGGACCGTGCCGACGGCTCGCGCTGGACGCTCGGCTGATCGGCTGGTCAGAACGCATGCGCGCACGCATGCGGGTACGCACGCAGATGTTGAATTCCATGGAAGCAGGACTGAACTGATGGCCGGCAACAGCCAGCGCAGGAACCGCCGCAACCCCGGCTCGAAGAAGGGCCCGTCGGTCGGAACCGGTGGCCACAGCCGGAAGGCACTCGAGGGGAAGGGCCCGACGCCCAAGGCGTCGGAGCGCAAGGGGCACAAGAAGAACCGGATGGCCAACGCCGCCACCAAGCGCGCCGCCGCGGGCAACAAGTCCCGTGGTTCCGCGCGGCGCGGCGGCAAGGCGGGCTCCGAGCTCGTCTACGGCCGCAACTCGGTGGTCGAGGCGCTGCAGGGCGGGGTGCCGGCCTCGGCGCTGTACGTCCAGCAGTTCATCGACAACGACGAGCGGGTCCGCGAGGCGCTGACGCTGGCCAACGAGCGGGGCGTCCCGCTCATGGAGGCCCCGCGGATGCAGCTGGACAACCTCGCCGAGGGCCACAACCACCAGGGCCTCATCCTGCAGGTGCCGCCGTACGACTACGCGCACCCGGACGACCTGCTGGCTCGGGCCGCCGAGAACCACGAGGACCCGCTGATCGTGGCCCTGGACGGGATCACCGACTCGCGGAACCTGGGCGCCATCGTCCGCTCCGTGGCGGCCTTCGACGGGCACGGCGTGGTCATCCCCGAGCGGCGCGCCGCCGGGATGACGGCGGGCGCCTGGAAGACCTCCTCGGGCGCGGCCGCTCGGGTCCCGGTGGCCCGGATGACCAACATGACCCGGACGCTGGAGGCATACCAGAAGGCCGGCTGCTTCGTCGTGGGCCTGGCGGCCGACGGCGAGGCCGAGCTGAGCGACCTGGAGGCGCTGACCGGACCGGTGGTCATCGTGATCGGCTCGGAGGGCAAGGGCCTGTCCCGGCTGGTGTCGGAGACCTGCGACCTGACGGTGAGGATCCCGATGCCCGGCGCCGCGGAGTCGCTGAACGCGGGCGTCGCGGCCGGCATCGTGCTCTACGAGGCCGCCCGGCTGCGCAACAAGCGCTGACCGGTCTGCACCGACTGTTCCGACTGTTCCGAGGACCTGCCGACGCCCTCGCCGTGCGCCCGTTCGGGCGTATGAGCGAGGGTTTCGGCGTGTCGGGGGAGATCGCCGGATCGGGTGACACCCGGGGGTGTCCAAATGGCCTCTCGCTCGGTTAGTGAGGTGTGGACACCAGAACACCTAACCGCCCTCAGGGGGGACGCGCCGAGGGGAGCGACGGTGAGCCGGGGCTGTACGCGGTCAAGGTACCGACCGACCCGGCCCGGCTGAGCAGTACGACGGCGAGCTTCCGGGTGCGCCTCGGCGCGGCCGTGACCCCGCTGATCGACGCTCAGGTGGCCGCGCCGGCCTTCGCCGCGCCCTCCGTCGACTCCGCCTATCCCGTGCTGACCCCCGACCAGACGCAGCCGATGCTGGTGCTGACCCCGCTGATCGAGGCGGGCGCCCTGGCCGGGGCCGGAGCCGGAGGTTTCGGTGCTGGGGTCGGCTCCGGGGTCGGCGCCGGCTCCGGTGAGGCGCGCCCGCGGCGTCCGCGCAGGGTCACCCCGATCACCTGGACCGGCGGTGCGGCCCCGCTGCTCGATGCCGTACGGCAGGGCGGCGCCGGGCCGGACGCCGTCACCGGGGTGCTGCCGCTGCAGCAGTCCGCCTCGCCCGCCGAGACCCAGCTGATGCCGCAGTTCCCCCTCCCGCCCGACGCCCGCGACGGCTACGGCCAGGGCCTGGGCCACGGCCCGGGCGGCGGCCCCGGCAGCGGCTTCGACGACGAGGTGACGTACGTCGGCGGGCGGCAGCCCTGGGGCTCCGGGCCCGAGTACCAATTGGAGGCCCGGGAGTCCGGAGAACCGGTTCGCCATGCCTGGTACCCGGGCCGTCGCGTCGACCTGGGCCTGGTGCTGCTGCCGCTGCGGATCTTCCTGGGCGGCCTCTCCGTCTACGCCGGGTTCAGCAAGGTCTCCGACCCCGTCTACTTCGACGGCGGCGTCCGCGGCTCGATGATGCACTGGCTGCAGTCGCTGCACCCGTGGCCGATGGCCCAGCCGCTGATGCAGTTCGCCCTGGCGCACCCGGTGGGAGCCGGGCTCGGGGTCGCCTTCATCCAGATCGTGGTGGGCGTGCTGTCCATCCTGGGGCTGTGGCAGCGGCTGGCGGCCGGCACGGCCATGCTGCTGTCGGTGGCGCTGCTGGTGACGGTGAGCTGGCGGACCAGCCCCGCCTACGACGCGCCGGACATCATCCTGCTGGCCGCCTGGAGCCCGCTGCTGCTGGCCGGGGCGCCGCTGTTCTCGCTGGACGGACGGCTGGCCATCGAGGCCTGGCACCGGCTGGGCGAGCGCACGCCGGTCGCGGTGCTGCGGCGGCGGGTGCTGCGCCGCGGCTTCGTGGTGGCGACCGTGGTGATCGGCTGCACCCTGCTGCTGGGTTCGGCGCTCGGCGCGGCGGTCCGCGACCACCGCATCGGGACCACCGTCGTCCCGGCGGAGCCCGGGGTGCCCACCGACTACCCGAGCCCGGTCTACCCGAGCGGCGGCGCGCAGTCGCCGTCGTCCGCGCCGTCCGCCCCGGCTTCGCCCTCGGCGGCGCCGACGACGGCGGCACCGTCGCACAAGCCGACCTCGCGGCACAGCGGCAGCACCAAGAGCGGCAGCTCGTCCGCCACGAGTTCGGGCGGCAGCAGCACGTCGTCCGGCGGCTCCAGCAGCACGCCCTCGCACCGCCACAGCAGCTCTCCGACGCCGACGAGCAGCGGCGGTGGCAGCAACGGCGTGATCGGCGGTCTGCTGGGCACCAGCGCCCCCGCTCCGCTGCCGCTGCTGGGGATGCCGGGCACCGGCGCGGGCACGAGCGGCGCCCCGGTCACCTGAGCCGGACCAGCACGGACCGCCGGAACGAATGAGAGCGGCCCCGGAGCGACGACGATGTCGTTCCGGGGCCGCTCTGCAGTGCGGACGGGTTGGTCGGTGTTGTGTGTGGCTTACTGCGCCTCGCGGGCCGCGGCGAGCTCCTTGGCGGCCTCGGAGAGGTCCTTGGCGGTGTCGATGGCACGCCAGTAGACCCCCTGCGGCAGCTCCCAACCCGAGAGACGGTGCTCACGGGCCAGCCGCGGGAAGGTGCTGCGCTCGTGGTCCCCGAGGTCCGGCAGCATGCCGGTGAACTCGGCCGAGAAGACGTACACGCCGGCGTTGATCAGGTACGGCGACGGGGGAGACTCGATGAAGTCGAGGACGTTGCCGAACTGGTCGGTCTCCACAGTCCCCCAGGGAAGGCGGGGGCGGGCCAGGGCGAGGGTGGCGTGGGCGTCGCGCTCGGAGTGGAAGTCCGCCATGTCGCGGAGCGGGAAGCGGGTCCAGATGTCGCCGTTGGTGGCGTACCAGGGCTCGTCCTTGCGGGGGAGCGCTGCGGCGGCGAACTTCAGGCCGCCACCGCGGCCGAGCGGCTCGGTCTCCACGACGGTGGCGACGTTGAGCGGGAGCTCCGCGGTCTTGATCCAGTCCTGGAGCACCTCGGCCAGATGGCCGCAGGAGATGACGACATCGGTGACGCCCTCCTCGGCCAGCCACTGGAGCTGGTGGCCGACGATCGGAATCCCGGTGCCCGGGATCTCGATCATCGGCTTGGGACGGGTGTCGGTGTAGGGGCGAAGCCTGGACCCCTGTCCACCGGCCAGGATCACGGCCTGGGTCACCGGCGGGGAAGAGAGCGGGGAGCGCTCCGTGGAGGGGATGAGGTCAGCGGTCATGGGGAGAACCCTAGACGGAGCTGCGGTGCTCCCGTACCAGGGCCCTGGTTACGAACCGGTACGGGAGCAGCGGGTGTGCGAACGGTCAGCCCGCCGCGGAGAGGGCGCCGACGGCGTAGGAGCCGTCGCAGACCGGGCGCGCGAAGGACTGCGCGCGCTTCACATCGCCCTGGTACTTGCGCACGGCGGCCTGGCCCAGATCGCGGGCGAGATCGGTGCAGTAGCGGGTCAGCGACGGCTGCTGCTGCATGGCCTGGGCCAGTTCGTCCAGGGCGGTGCCCGGGTCCTGGGTGCGCAGGGTCTGCAGCAGGCGCGCCCGGAGGGCGTCCTGCGGAGTGGTCGCCTGGTGCCGCACCGCGTCGGCGCTGTTGCCGGAGGTGCTGCTGGAGGCGGCCAGGACCTGCTTGTCGCCGGAGCCCGAGGGAGCCCAGGGGACGCGGGTCACCGCAAGGGTGCCGGTCGTCACCAGGACGACGGGCAGGACGAAGGCGAGGGTCTTGCCGAGACGGTTCGCTAGCTGCTTCACGACCAAGATGCTAGCGATGAGTAATGATTTGGCGACATTCAGTCACTCCAATGAGTGACGGCATGTTTTGCAGCGAACGTCCCCGACAGCCTGAGGGCCGTCGGGGACGTTCGGAGATGTTGGGAGTCAGCAGCAGCGGTCAGTCGCTGAGGCGGGCGCCCGAGGAGGTGGAGAAGACGTGCGTCTCGCCGGCGCGCGGGACCACGTGCAGCACCTCGCCCTTCTGCGGGACGGCGCGGCCGCTCACGCGGACCACCAGGTCCTTGTCCTCGTCGCCGACCTTGGCGGTGCCGTAGACGTAGCCGTCGGCGCCCAGCTCCTCGACGACGTTGACGGTGACGGCCAGGCCGCTGCCGCCCTTGGCCAGCGAGTCGCCCTCGCCGACCAGGTCCAGATGCTCCGGGCGGACGCCGATGGTGACGGTGCGGTCGCCGGCGGCGGCGGCCTCGTCCACGGCGGCACGGGAGACCGGGATCACCGACTCGCCGAACTTGACGCCGCCGTCGGCCAACGGGACCTCGACCAGGTTCATCGCGGGGGAGCCGATGAAGCCGGCCACGAACAGGTTGTTCGGACGGTCGTACATGTTGCGGGGGGTGTCTACCTGCTGGAGCAGACCGTCCTTGAGCACCGCGACGCGGTCGCCCATGGTCATGGCCTCGACCTGGTCGTGGGTCACGTAGACGGTGGTGATGCCCAGGCGGCGCTGCAGCGAGGCGATCTGGGTGCGGGTCTGCACACGGAGCTTGGCGTCCAGGTTGGACAGCGGCTCGTCCATGAGGAAGACCTGCGGCTCGCGGACGATCGCGCGGCCCATCGCGACACGCTGGCGCTGACCGCCGGAGAGCGCCTTCGGCTTGCGGTCGAGGTACTCGGTCAGGTCGAGGATCTTGCCGGCCTCCTCGACCTTCTTGCGGATCTCGGCCTTGTTGACGCCGGCGATCTTCAGGGCGAAGCCCATGTTGTCGGCGACCGTCATGTGCGGGTACAGCGCGTAGTTCTGGAACACCATGGCGATGTTCCGGTCCTTGGGGGGGAGGTGGGTGACGTCGCGGTCGCCGATGCGGATGGCGCCGCCGTTCACGTCCTCCAGGCCCGCGAGCATCCGCAGGCTGGTCGACTTGCCACAGCCGGACGGGCCGACCAGCACGAGGAACTCGCCGTCGGCGATGTCCAGGTCCAGCGCGTCGACGGCCGGCTTGGTGCCGCCGGGGTAGATCCGGGTGGCCTTGTCGAAGGTCACTGTAGGCATGCTGCTGCTCTCCTTCACCGGCAGGAACGTGCCGGACGATCCGAGTAAAGGCGGATGGTGGTTCGCCCCTCCGCGTACCCGCCGTGCCGACCCGCCGGAGCGGCGCGGTGCGATGCGCTGGATGAGGTCTAGTCCACCCGCGAAAGGTGAACTGCAGGTGACGCTACCTGTCGGGATGCGCCCCTGTCAGTACCTTCTCCACACCCAAAATGACCACGCCCGTCCCTAATATCCTCCCAAATCCCCCTAATCCCGACCCCCAACCCCCGCAAATCCGCGGACACCCACCCCGTCCCGCCCGGTAGACTCCCCTCTGGTCCTGCCGTGGCACGCCGCGGACAGGCACCACGCCTCCTTAGCTCAGCTGGCCAGAGCAACGCACTTGTAATGCGTAGGTCGTCGGTTCGAATCCGACAGGGGGCTCAAAGTAGAGCATTTTTCAACGCATCCCGGACATCGCGGTCGGGTGTGAAGTATGCCCGCTTTATGTGTAGGTCAATGGTGCGCGGTGTGCCCTCGCCGACTGGGCGTCGCGTGGGATCGTGCCGGTCAGACGGTACTCAGGTCGACCGTGACCGAGAAGGGCACAGCGGCCTTGATCGCGCCGGTGAACATCTCGCCGTCCCGGTAGGCCCTGCTGGCGGGATCGAGAACGTAGGTGTAGACAAGCGGAACGCCGGTGGCAGCCTGCTCGATGCGCCAGTAGAAGGGGATTCCGGCCTTGGCGTACTGGTCCACCTTCACGATCCGGTCGGTGGTCTCCGAGCCCGGCGACACGACCTCGACCACCAGGAGCACATGCTCGGGGCGAGTGGGCGTGAGGTCGATGGTCTCTGCCCGGTACACGACGACGTCCGGACGCCGGTTGGTGAGCGGGACGTCCTGCAGGCGGACATCGAAGTCCGTGTCGGCGTTCCAGTCCGGACCTGCGGCGGCGTCCAAGGAATTGGCGAGGATGCGGGCCAGCCGGTTGGGTCGCTTGGACGCACTCGGGCTCACGACGACCATCCCGTCCACGATCTCAATGCCGGCGCACTACTCCTCGGACCAGGAGTCGTACTGCTCCGCGCTGATCTGCGCGTGCATCCATGCGGGCGCGACCATCTCAGCGGTCATGGCGTACCTCCTTCGAGGATGCTCGACAGTCCGGTGCTGCTCGGCTCGCGTACTGTCCTGTGCCGTCAGGGCACCTGATCCGGACGAGGGCGTCCGGCGCGGCAATTGGGATCGCCTGATAGTCACGGGAGTCTGGTGAGCGTCTCGATGTGATCGAGCGACGAGTCGAGCGCTACTTCGAGGGGCTTGACCCTGCGCTGCAACTGGGTGAGTAGCAGGCCGCCTTGGAGTGCGGCCAGGGTCGCCAGGGCGAGGTCCTCGGGGTCGGCGTCAAGTTCTCCGCGTGCGTGCATGGCCTGTAGCCCCTCGCGGATGGCGGCTTCCCAGCGCAGGAAGCCGGAGGCGACGGCGAGCCGTGCCTCGGGGTTGTTCTCGGCGACTTCGCTCCCCAGCGAGCCGATGGGGCAGCCGCCGCGGCACTGTAGCCGGCGCTGGTACTCGACCAGGGCGTCCCGCCACTGCCGCAGCCCGGCCATGGTGTCCAGCTTGTCGAAGTGGGGCTGCTGCAGTTCCAGGACGGCTTCGGTCTGGTACTCGATCACGGCCAGCAGCAGGGCCTGCTTGTCGTCGAAGTAGTGGTAGACCTGCGAGCCGCTGACTCCGGCGGCGGCGCGGACGTCCTCCAGCGTCGCCTCGGCGATGCCGCGTTCGTACATCAGCTGGGCCGCAGCAGCCACGATCCGCTGCCGGGTCTCCTGGCCCTTGCGGGTGAGCCGTCGCGTCCGGGGTGTCATGGATTCCAGGTTAGCAGTTTCTGGATTGGACAACCCATTTTTTGCTGACCATTCTGGGCCGTGCAACCCATTCCGGGCGCAGCGGGCGGCCGGATCATTGGAAGGACACGGATATGGAACTGACTGGCAAGACCGCCCTGGTGACCGGCTCGACGGCCGGTATCGGCGCCGAGGCGGCCCGTCTGCTGGCAGCGGCAGGTGCCGAGGTCGTGGTCTCGGGCCGCAACGCCGAGCGAGGTGCCGCCACCGTCCGGTCGATCACGGACGAGGGCGGTCGTGGTCGCTTTCTTGCTGCTGACCTCACGGACCTGGATTCGCTGCACCAGTTGGCAGCCGCAGCAGGCGAGGTCGACATCCTGGTCAACAACGCCGCTGTCTTCCCCGGTGCACCGACCGTGACCCAGGACGTCGAGTCCTTCGACGCGGTCCTGGCCGCGAACATCCGGGCCCCGTACTTCCTGACGGCGGCCCTCGCGCCGGGCATGATCGCCCGGGGTTCGGGCAGCATCGTCAACGTCAGCACCATGGCGGCGAAGGTCGGGATGCCAGGGCTGTCCGTCTACAGCGCCACCAAGGCCGCGCTGGAGTCCCTGACGCGTACCTGGGCGGCCGAGTTCAGCCCGGCTGGTGTGCGGGTGAACACTGTCGCACCCGGTCCGACCCGTACGGACATGGTGCTCGCGGCCATGGGCGAGGAAGGCGCCCAGCAGATCGGCAAGACCACTCTGCTCGGCCGGCTCGCGACGCCGCGCGAGATCGCGGAGGTGATCCTCTTTCTGGCCTCCGACCGTGCCGCATACCTCACGGGCGCGACCATCGCCGCCGACGCCGGCCGGACCGCGGCATAACCGGACCGCCGCATGGTCCGCAGCGCGCTGCTCCAGAAGTGGCCCGGTGGTCAGCTTCTGGAGCACGGCATGAGGTGCTCTGCCGCCGGTCGGCGGGTCGGCTGGTTCCATCCACGGGTGTCTGCCTGGGGCAGCCGGTTCGCGCTATCGGCCAGGCGGGGCGACGAAAGTCAGTGCTTCGCGGGCCAGGTGGTGCCAGTCCAGGTCGGACTGCTCGGCGAGCACCAGCCACTCCTTCATCAACCTGCCGCGTCCTGGGTCGAACCGTTCGCCCTGGCCTGCCTCCACCAGTGCGTCGACCCGTCCCCGGGGCAGCTTGAGGACCAGATGCCCGCGGACGAGCATTGCGAAGATCTTCCCCTCGACCTTCAGGCCGGCCGCCCCGAAGCGGCCTTCGGCTCCGGGGGCGTCCGTCGGCACCGCGACGCCGGGTTCGGCGGCGAGCGCGGAGACCACGGTCGCAAATCGGTCCTGCGGGGTTCCGGAGCCGTGTGCGCTGAGGTCCATCGTTCCTCCCTGGCCCTGGTGACGCTTTGTTCGTCATCCTGCCGTACGGGTCGGGAAGCGGCCGGAAGCCGCCCGCCGGCGAGGGCTATTGCGACGCCGGTGGCGATGGCGACAGCCGCCGGGTAATCCGGTCGAGCAGCTCCGTCAGTGGTTCGCCGAGGTCCCGACCGAACTGGGTCAGCCCGTAGGTGACCTGGGGCGGGGTCGTCGGCTCGACTTCCCGCCAGACCAGGCCGTCCTGGACCAGCGCGCGCAGGGTCTGGGCGAGCATCTTCTCGCTGATGCCCTGGATGCTGTCGCGCAGCTCGTAGAAGCGAAGGCTGTCGCTCTGCAAGGCGATCAACACCCAGACGCCCCACCTGCTGGTCACGTGGTCGACCACATTGCTCGCGGGGCAGTCGGTGTGAAACACCTCATACCGCTTCCCCGGCTCGGCCCGTGTGTGCTGCACGCTTCCCGCCATGTGATGAGCTTACCCCAGGGTATGTCCTTACCAAGAGTTAGCCCGGCTCCTAGCGTGAAGGCCACAGGAGACATGTGACAAGGAGCTGATCATGATCGTGGTGACCGGGGCTACCGGAAATGTCGGCCGGCCGTTGACGCGGGCGTTGGCCGAGGCGGGACAGCAGGTGACGGCGGTGTCACGGCACGCGGCGGCGGTGCCGGACGGCGTCCGTCACGTGACGGCCGACCTGGCCGAGCCCGCCAGTCTTGAGCCTGCGCTGGCCGGGGCGAAAGCGCTGTTTCTGCTGCTGTCCGGCGACATGCACGCCGCCGGGGCCAGCCCTGCCGACATCATCGGCGCAGCCGAGGCCGGCGGGGTCCGCCGGGTCGTCCTGCTCTCCACCCAGGGCGTGGCGACCAGGCCCTTCGGCGCGACGCGCATCGCGATGCGCGCGCTGGAGGACGTGCTGCGGGAGTCCGGACTGGAGTGGGCCATCCTGCGGCCGGGCGGCTTCGCCTCCAATGCCCTGTGGTGGGCCCAGTCCGTCCGCGCGCGACGGGTCGTCGCCGCGCCGTTCGGCGATGTCGGGGTGCCGATCATCGACCCGGCGGACATCGCCGAGGTCGCGGCGGCCTGCCTGCTGGAGGACCGGCACGCCGGCGACATCTACGAACTGACCGGCCCGGAGGTGATCACGCCGCGCCAGCAGGCGCAGGCGATCGCCACCGCGCTGGGCTCGCCGGTGAGGTTCCACGACCTCACGCGCGACGAGGCCAAGGCCGCCATGGCCCAGAGCATGCCGGCCGAACTCGCCGAGGACACGCTGACCATCCTCGGTTCCCCCAACCCCGCCGAACTGCGCGTCAGCCCGGACGTCCAGCGGATCCTCGGCCGCGCCCCGCGTCCCTTCGCGGACTGGGCCGCCCGCCATACCGCCGCATTCCGCTGAGACCGGTCAGCACAGACGGGCCGGTGACCGTCGTGTCACCGGCCCGTCTTGTGTCTTCCGTTCAGGCCGTCCACTTGATGCTGGGGTTCACGTGGCCGGTCCAGTCGAAGACGGCCATGTTGTCCCAGCCGTCGCCGCTGTTGTTGATGTCGGCCGGGTCCCAGCCGTTGCCGGGGACCGCGTACCAGGTCGGCTCCCAGTAGAAGACGCCGATCGCGCCGGCGCTGCGGGCGGTGTTCTGCACCGCGGTGAACTCGGCGGCCTGGCCGGCCCAGGTGAGCGGGTAGCCCGAACATCCCGATGTGACCGAGTTGCTGGTGCTGTCCGCGTTCGCCGCGGTGAACGGGTACGCCGTCTCGGCGATGATCACGTTCTTGCCGTACCGGGACTTCATGTCGGCCACGACGCTGCCCATGTTGGACAGCGAGCCGTGCCACATGCAGTAGTACGACAACCCGGTGATGTCCCAGCTGACGCCCTTGGCCTTGATGCCGTCGTAGAACCAGCGGGCGTTGGTGTCGCTGTCGGCGTCCGCGGTGTGGATCACCACCTGGGTACCGCTGTTGCAGGCTTTGGTCGCGTTGTAGCCCGACTTGAGCAGCAGGCTGAGGTTGGTGAAGTCGCTGTTGACCACCTTGCCGTCGTTCCACAGCATGCCGACGTTGATCTCGTTGCCGATCTGGACGCTGTCCGGTGTGGTGCCCTGGGACTTGAGGCTGTTGCAGACGTCGTAGGTGTAGTTGTAGACGTCGGTCTGCAGCTGGCTGATGCCGTGGCTCGACCAGGCCGCCGGCTTGTACTGCTTGCCGGGGTCGGCCCAGGTGTCCGAGTAGTGGAAGTCGATCAGCAGCTTGAGGCCCTTGGCCTTCACCGTCTTCGCATACGCCAGCACCTTGGCCTTGTTGTTGTAGCCGCTGGCCGGGTTGTTCCAGATCCGTAGGCGGACGTAGTTCACGCCGGCGCCCTTGAGGATGTCGAGCGGGTCCCTGGCGGTGCCGCTCGCGTCGTAGTACTTGGCGCCGAGGTCGAGGGCCCGCTGCGCGGTCGAGACGTCGGCGCCGAGCATGCTGAGCGAGTTCGCCGCCGAGGCGGGGGCGGACGTGGTGAGCATGCTCGCCGGCAGCATGGCAGCCGCCAGGAACAAGGCGGCCCTCGCCGTGCGCACGAAGCCGAACAGGGTCATCGCAACCTCCTGGATCGAGTCATGGGGAGGGATTCCAGCGCCTTCCCATGCCCTGGCATGGACACACCGGATGGCCGTGAGCGTTCACAGTAACGGTGTCGAAATCCGGAGTACATACATGTGTCACAAGCGATTTATACGCCCTGATGACGAGGTGCAGACCTGGGAACGTTCACGCGCAGGATGCTGACGGGTACAGCGGCCGGGTGACCAGATTCGGGCAGCACGGCCATTCGTCTGGCGGGGGCGGGCGGGGGCCAGTAGCGTGGCGGGCAGTAGCAGTCGTGGTTCCCGAGTTCGTCTCGCCCGTGATCGCGATCACGGGCGTTTTCGCTGTCCGGGATCGGTCACTGCCGGGGTGGGCCGGGGCGTGGCGCCGCACCATGCGGATGCTGGGGCGACTGTGCGCATCAAGGAGAACAGCATGGCCAGCGGCACCGTGAAGTGGTTCAACGCCGAAAAGGGCTTCGGTTTCATCGAGCAGGACGGCGGCGGCGCCGACGTCTTCGCCCACTACTCCAACATCAACGCCCAGGGCTTCCGTGAGCTCCAGGAAGGCCAGAAGGTGACCTTCGACGTCACCCAGGGCCAGAAGGGCCCGCAGGCGGAGAACATCGTCCCGGCCTGACCCAGAGACACCAGAGGCGCCCCGCACCCTTCCGGTGCGGGGCGCCTCGCTTGCTACCGGACGGGCGCCGGCTGCGGCAGGAAGTGGAAATTCGGCCGCGGGTGCATGAGGAACTCGTGGTGCGAGATGTTCCAGGCGTAGGCGCCTGCCATCGCGAAGACGACCCGGTCGCCGGCCCGGAGCTCCGTCACCGGCACCTGGCGGGCGAACACGTCCTTCGGCGTGCACAGCTGGCCGACCAGGGTGACCGGTGCGTCGCGGACGGTCGGGCGCTGCCAGGGGTGCGGCCAGGCATCGGCCGGGAGTAGCGAGAACGGCTGGTCGTGGCCCTTGGTGACGGGGGTGCGCAGGTGGTGGGTGCCGCCGCGGAGCACAGCGAAGTCCGTTCCGTGGCTGCGCTTCACGTCCAGGACCTCGGTGGCGTACCAGCCGCAGTACGCGGTCAGCGCCCGGCCGGGCTCGATGCGCAGGGCGAGTTCCGGGTGCCGGGCCAGCAGCCGGTCCAAGCCGGCGCCGAAGCGCGGCCAGTCGAAGCGGCTGCCCGGGGCGGCGTAGTCCACCGCCATGCCGCCGCCGATGTTGATCTCGGGCAGTGGGACCCGGTGGCGTCGCGCCAGCCGCGCCGACCAGTCGACGATTCGGCCCGCCACGTCCAGCTGGCTGTCGGCGTCCAGTCCGCTGGCCAGGTGGGCGTGGATGCCGCGCAGCCGCAGCCGGGCGGCTGCGGGGCTGTCGAGGAACGCCAGGCAGGCGTCGACCCGGTCCGGGGACAGGCCGAACGGACTCGGCCCGGCGCCCATGGCGAGCGGCACGCCGTCCAAGGTGCCCGGTCCGACCGGCAGGTTGACCCGCAGCAGCAGGTTCGCGGTGCGTTCCGGGGTGAACCGGCCGGCGAGTTCGGCCAGGAGGCGTAGTTCGTGCTCGCTCTCGACGTGGAACCGCTCGACGCCCAGGGCGAGTGCGGCGGCGAGTTCGTCGGGCGTCTTGCCGGGGCCGCCGAAGGCGACCGGCGCGTCCGGCACGACGGTGCGGACGTGGGCGAGTTCGCCGCCGGAGGCCACCTCGTACCCGGTGACGGTGTCGGCGAGCGCGGTGAGGATGCGCGGCTCGGGGTTGGCCTTGGCCGCGTAGTACAGCTCGACCCGTGTGGATAGCGCGGCCCGTACTGCGGAGGCGTGGGCCTGCAGTGCGGTCAGGTCGTAGACGTAGGCGGGGAGTTCACCGGATTCCAGGGCGGTGACGTGGTCGCGGACGGTCGGTGCGGGCATCAGGCGCTCCACGCCTCGAAGAGGGGACCGGGGCGCGGGCCCCGGGAGAGCACGCCCTGGGCGAGCGGCGAGGGGATCCGGATGTACTCCGCCTCGCGGTCGGCGCGGCGCTTCCAGCGGGTGAGCAGGTTGGCCTTGGCGGGCAGTGGCGCCCCGGCCAGCAGGGCGCGCAGGCGCGGCTGGCATCCGTGCCGGGCCGCGTGGTCCTGCAGCACGGACCGGACGCTCTGCCACAGTGCGGGCTCCAACTGCGGGTGCAGGTCGGCCAGGGCCGCGAGCGTGTCGGAGACGGTGTTGACCAGTAGGCAGTAGACGACGCGGTCCCAGCCGCGCCGCGGGTCATAGGTCATGGCGGCCGCGACCGCAGGCGGCAGGGCGGCGAGTCGGGCCGCGTGCGGCCCCGGCAGCAGCTTGGTGCCCTCAAGGTCGCGGAAGAGCACCTGGACGGGGCGGCCGGCGCCGTCCACGCAGAGCAGGACGTTCTGCAGGTGCGGTTCCAGGACGACGCCGTGGTCCAGGTAGGCGGCGAGGACGGGCGGCAGCAGCAGCCGCAGGTAGGCGTCCCACCAGTCGAGGGCGGCGTGCGGACCGGCGCCGTCCAGCAGCTGTGAGACGTGCGCCGAGCTGGTCGGGTACTCGTCGGCGACGGCTGCGGCGAGGAGCGGCGTGGCGCCCGGGCTCAGGTGCTGCTCCAGGCTGTCGCGGACGATCACGCCGAAGCCTTCCAGCAGAGCGGTGTCGCCGTTCAGGTCCACGCTGCGGAAGGCGGGTTCGCGCAGTACGGCGTGCCCGGGGAAGCGGGAGGCGAGTTCGTCGAGGACCGGGCCGAGCAGCCGGGTGAGCGCGACCGCGCCGGACAGCTCGTAGGAGGCGTTCTTGCGCAGGCAGTTGGTGATCCGGACGTTCAGGCTGAACTTCAGGAACGCGCCGCCGCCGTGCAGGGTGCGCACCGACGCGGTGGCGGTGAAGGGGTCGCTGCCGGTACCCAGATCGAGGATGTCGCCCCGGTCGAGGGCGGCGACCAGCTCGGGGTGGCCGGTGAGCAGTTCGTACTGCCAGGGGTGGGCGGGCAGCAGCGTGTACCCGTCCGGCGCCGGGCCGAGCCGGTCGAGGACGGCGGCAGCCCCGGGCCGGGCGCACTCTTGCGCGACCAGCTCGGTGCGGACCGCGAGATGCCGCAGCGGGAAGGCGGCGCGGGCCTCGGGGGCGTAGCCGGACCAGCCGGCCCGCCCGGCGCTGCGGGCCTTCGGGGTGGGGTGGAAACGGTGGCCGAACAGCAGGGCCTGCTCGGACTCCAGGTACCGGGAGGCCGGAGCCGGCGGGCGCGGTTCCAGCCCGGCGGCGACGCCTTCATGGCTGGAGGCCACCTGCTGCAGGAATTCGTCGTTGCGGACGCCGGTACGGATGGTGAGTTCGGCGTGCACCAGCGCGGCCAGCTCCTGCGGGCTCACCTCGGTCCAGGTACCGTCGCCGTCGGAGTTCCGCTGCCGGAGCACCGGGCCGGTGAAGCGGTGGGCCCCGAGCAGCGAGGTACGACGCAGCCGCACCCGGAGCACCCTCCTGCAGAGGGGCAGCCGCAGCAGCAGGTGCCCGTTCTCGACGGTCGCCTGCCGCTCGGGGCCGGACACTTCGCGCAGCAGGCAGTTGAGCAGGGTGTGCACGACGGCGTCGTCGGCGGAAGGCAGGGCGGAGGAATCGGCGGAAGGAAGAGTGATGGGAAGGGTTGCGGGCACGGTCCGGGACGGCGCAGGGGGGATCGGCATCGAGGACTCCGGTCAGTGGGAGGGTTCGGCTCACGCTTCTGCCTACGGACGGCGCAGGTAGTTGGGGCCGGTGGTGTAGTACTTGTTGATGTCGGCGGCGCCGGACCGCTGCTTGGTCAGCAGCGTGCCCGCGGTCACCATCGCCTTGACGGGCAGCCGTGCCCGGTCCAGCAGGTGCTCGCGCAGGCCGGGCCCGGCCATCGCCTCCAGCCGCTCCCGGACGAGCCGGAGCAGGTGCTCCTGGTGCGGCTCGCCCAGCGCGAAGGCATAGGCCCCGGCACAGAGGTGCACGGTGATGGTGGCGAACAGGTCGGCGAGCGGCCCGTCGTCATCGGTGAAGGTGCGGATGTCGTCGAAGCCGTCGTACGGCAGCTTGCACCGGGCGGTGTTGATCCGGGGTCCGTCGTTGTCCTTCAGGAGCAGCCGGATCCGGGGCTGCCCCCGGTGGTCGTCCAGGACGAGCGAGACGTTCTGCTGGTGGGACTCCAGCGCGATGCCGTAGCTGAAGAGGGTCGTCTGCCAGTCCAGCAGCAGCGACAGGTAGGCGTCGAAGAAGGCGTATCGGTCGCCGCCGTAGAACCGCCGGGCGACGTGGTCAAGGACGGCGGTGCCGTCCGGATCCGGTCCCGGGGCCAGCAGTCCGGCCAGCGGAACCACCAACGCCCGTTCCAGGCCCGCTGGGTAACGGCGTATCAGCACGGCCAGCATCTCGTGCCCGGCATGGGCGTAGAGGCTTTCGTCGGCCAGCAGCACGCTGTCCCGGAAGCGGGGCTCGTGCTCGATGACCGCCTGCAGCAGCCGCTGCCCGGCGGCTCCGTCGGCGAGGGTGCCGGGCTTGATGGTTCGTCGGTTGTGCAGGCCCAGTGTGGCGGTTTCGAGCGGCAGCTTCAGGTGCTGGGCCGGGTCGGCGGCCAGGGCGACGGTGCGCATGGACAGGGTGGGGACGACTTTGAGGTACGGCCGCCCGGCCGGCACCGCCGTCGGGGGCAGTCGGCCGGCGGAGGTGGACAACGGGTGGACCGGGAGGGCCAGATGACTGCCCGTCAGTCGTCCCAGGCCAAGTTCGGCGAGCGAGGGCCACCAGCGCGGCAGCGGGCCGCTGGCGGTGAGCGCCGCGCGGGGTACGGCGGCCCAGCGCAGTGTGAAGGTTGGGTGGAACTCGGGTGCGTGCCTGCGCAGTTGGGTTGGCGTGAGCCCGGCCCGCCCACGCGCGGCCGGGTAGACCGGATGGTCCTGGTAGGCGGCCAGCGTGTCGAGCGCCAGGTTTCCGCCGAGCCCGGTCCAGCCCGCCGGGTCGGGCCCGTACCGCGCCGCCAGCCGACTCCGTACGCCGCCGACCGCCTGCTGCTGCAGCCGCATGGTGGCCAGCGTCTGGCGGCACTCCGCGGCGAAGGCGTCGAACCCGGCCCGGTCGCCCGGCTCGGCCAGCTCCTGCAGGGCACGGATCACCGTGCCGACACCGGTCAGCCGCTCGCCGCCGGGCGCCCGTTCCAGCAGCGGTAATCGGGCGGCGTACTCGCACAGGAAACCGTCCTCGACCACCGGCAGGAGCAGGGCACGCTCCTCCGTCGGGGCGGCCATGGCCGGGACCGGCAGCCGGAGCCACAGCCCGTCGGGTCGATCGACCGGCGTCGTGCGGGTGCGCAGGCCCACCACGTCCTCCCGCAGCAGGGCGCTCAGCACGCGCAGCAGCAGCTGGTCCTGCGGCGGATCGGGCGTCACGGGACGATCTCCCAGCGCTGGGCGGCGCGAAAGTCCTCCACCGCGCCGTCCACCCCCGCCCGGTCGGCGCCGGTGGCGCGGATCACGCCCAGGTAGTCGCGGTTGGTGCGGTACAGCTCGTGCCGCTCGCCCAGCGCGCGCAGCGGCCGGTAGGCGAGCCGGACACCCCCGTCGGCGGTGAGGTCGATCGCAGCCGGGGCGGCGGCCAGCCTGCCCGCGCGGTCGGCGCAGGGCCAGTCGATGCGGGCGGCGCGGTGCCGTCCGGTGCTCAGGACGGCGGGCAGCGGCTCGCCCAGATGGGTCCGGAGGATGTACTCGAACAGGGGGATGTCCAGCAGTTCGGCGAGCATCAGGTCGCACTGGTCGCCGATGGCACGGTAGTTGACCTCGACCAGGCGCGGGCGGCCGTCCTGGAGCATGTACTCGGTGTGGCAGGCGCCGAAACCCACACCCAGGACGTCCAGTTGGGCCAGGATCCGGTCGACGACCGGGGGCGGTGTCTCGGGTATGAAGTCCAGCCGCTCCTCGACGAAGTACGGCGGCGCGGAGAGCCAGGTGCGGAAGCCGCCGAGGACGTGCGTGACGCGGCCGTCCCCGAGGGTCTCCAGGGTGTGCAACTCCCCGGGCAGGAACTCCTCGACGACCAGGTCGGCGCCGGGGCGCCGGGCCTGGATCTGCACGCACCGCCGTCGTAGTTCCGCTGCGTCGCCGGCCAGGACGACGTCCTCGCTGGCGACGCCCTCGCGCGGTTTGATCACGCACGGGTACGGGATGTCGGACCGGGCCGCCAGCGCGGCCGGGTCCGCGCCGGCCGGGAGTTCCGCCGACCAGACCGTGTCGACGCCGGAGGCGGCGAGGTGACGGCGCATCTCCGCCTTGTTCTTCGCCCGCAGCGCCGCGGTCCAGTCCTTGCCCGGCAGCCCGAAGTACCCGGCCGCCAGGGCGGCCTGGGTCTGCAGGTGGTCGCTGTTGCTGAAGACCGCGTCCGGAGCGCGGTGCCGGGAGACGCAGCCGACCACCTCGCGGAAGTCACGGACCTCGCAGGCCAGGATCTCGATCTCCGGGAGTCCGGCGCCGGCGTAGGCGCGCCGGTGCGCGTCGACGTGAGCCGCCTCGGTCAGCACGGTCACCTCCAGGCCGAGCCGGACGGCGGCCGGCAGGAAGCCTTCGGTGACCGAGTCGGTCGGATTGACAGCGAGCAGGTAGAGCCGCATGGGTGATCCCTCTTCCACGGAGGCGCAGCACGCTGCGCGGGCCGCTGGGACGGCGTGGGCTGTGACGGATGCGGCGAGAGTAACCCGCAGGGTCCGGAGAGATCGGCGAGTGCGGACGCAAGGGCTCCGATGCGATGCTAATTTAGGTTAGGCAGCCCTAACTATGTCACGCCGCTGCCAGATTCCTGTGCCGGACCAACTCGCCCCGACTCCACGCCCGATCCCGGACTAGGGTCAGCCTCGCCTTCTCCGCTTCACCACTGATCGGAGCCTTCCTGTGCTGCTCACCGACACTTTCCGTCGCCTCGCACACATCTGCGAGGATCTGCACGTCGAGGTACTGCAGGAGGGACACCCGGCGGACATCCTCGGCGGACCATGGCTGAGCTTCGCCGACGTCGCCACCGGTCCGGAGGCGCTGTCGACGGCCCTCGACGGGGAGTCGGCGCGGATCCTGGCCGCCCACGGGCGCACCGCCCGCCCGGACGTGGTCGCCTCACGGCTGCTGCACCGCTACCTCTGGGCGGCCGGCCTGCTGATCAGCGGACCCTGGTACCTGTCCGGCCAGGTCCCCCGACTCGCCCCGGACCGGCTGTGGACCAACCCCGTCACCGGCGTCCTCGCGCTCGCCCCGGGGGAGTTCACCGCGACGGACGAACCGCAGGCCGTACGGACCTCGGTCGAGCGGTTCGCCCGACCGCTGCTCGACGCCTTCCAGCCCCGACTGAAACGCGGACCGCACGCCCTGTGGGGAATGGTCGGCGACGATCTGGTCGCCGGCGTCTGGTACCTCGGCCGGAAGCTGGACGAGGAGCAGCGCGCCGTCGGGAAGGCGGAGGCCCTGCTGCCCGGCCCGGACGGCGCCCGGCCGTTCCCCAGCGGCGCGGACTTCCGCACCCTCCGCAGCGCCACGGGCCGTACCTATCTGACCCGGACCCGTACCGGATGCTGCCTGCACTACACGATCCAGCCGACGAAGACCTGCCGCACCTGCCCCCGGCTCTGCGACACCGAGCGGCTGCACCGCCTGGAGGCCGAGTCCCCGCGCCCGGCCGTAGCAAGGCCCGCCACGGCGTCAGGGCGCCGGATGCCGACCGGCCTTACCTGAGTTCGATTTCGACGAATCGGAACTCGTACTCGTTCGCGTTGACGAGGTTGTGCTCGACACCGGCCGGCCGCGCGTAGGAGACACCCGCCTGCATCTCCATCTCCCGCTCGCCCGACGCGTCCTGAACGCGCACCGTGCCGGTGGTCAGAGGCACCACGACGTAGTCGTACGCATGGAGGTGGTGGCCGGTCTCGTCACCGGGAGCGAAGCGCCACTGCGTGACGACGACGCGATCGGTCTCGACCTGAACGGTCGATGTCGCTTTCATGGGTGACGGCCTCCGAGCGTTTTCAATTCCGTTTCCTGGGAGCAGACTAGGCTTTCGACTCCCGCGGATTGCACGCCGGTACCCGCAGACAGAGGAAGGAGCGTGTCGCCATGACGTGGCATACCTAGCCGCCCGCCCGGAGGGTCCGGGGCCGGGCGGCGGGTTCCGGGAGGAACGAGATGTCACGTACCGACAGGACGAAGCCGTTGTGGGTGCGCTGTGCGGAGCACAGCCCGCGACCCGTTCACGATCACTGCTATGGCAGCTGTGACCTGCCGTCGACCCCGACGCGGGGGGACGCGGACACGCGTTGCCGGTGGGAGTACTCCTGGATCGGCGCAAGCTGCTGCTCGGGACCGAACGGGCGGGCCGCCAAGAAGGAGTCGGGCGAGATGAACAGGGCCCAGAACCGCAAGGAGCGCTACGCAGCTCAGCGCGAGGCTCGCCGTTCTGCCGCCGAAGAGGACACCGACTGACCCTGTTCCCCGTCGCTACGGGCTCAGCCGCGCCACCAGGTGTCGAGGGGGGTGGCCGGGACGGTTCGCTTGTGGCGGGTGGCGAGGTAGACCGACTCGACCTTCGCGGCCAGTTCGGGGGTGACGTCGACGCCTTCGAGGTAGTCGTCGAGCTGGGAGTAGGTCAGGCCCAGGGCGACCTCGTCGGGCAGCGCGGGGCGGTCGTCCTCCAGGTCGGCGGTGGGGATCTTCTCCCAGACGCTCGCCGGGGAGCCCAACTCCTGGAGCAGGGCCGCGCCCTGTCGCTTGGTCAGGCCGGTCAGCGGGGTGAGGTCGACGCCGCCGTCGCCGTACTTGGTGAAGAAGCCGGTCACCGCCTCGGCCGCGTGGTCGGTGCCGACGACGAGCAGGTTCAGCTGCCCGGCGATCGAGTATTGGATCACCATGCGCTCGCGGGCCTTGATGTTGCCGCGGACGAAGTCCCGCAGCTTCGGCGCGTCGCCCAGCAGCTCCTGCAGGCCGAGCGCCGACTCGGCGGAGACCGCGTCGGCGCTCGGCCTGACGTTCACCGTGATGGACCGGTCGGGCCGGATGAACTCCAACGCGATCTGCGCGTCGTGCTCGTCGGCCTGCACCCCGTAGGGCAGCCGCACCGCGACGAAGGTGGCCTCATGGCCCTCCTCGCGCAGCTCCTCACTGGCGAGCTGGCACAACCGGCCGGTCAGCGTGGAGTCCTGGCCGCCGCTGATCCCCAGCACATAGCCCTTGGCCGGGGTCGACCGCAGGTAGTCCTTGAGGAAGTCGACCCGTT
Organism: Streptacidiphilus sp. EB103A; assembly: GCF_041261405.1. Lineage (NCBI taxonomy): Bacteria > Bacillati > Actinomycetota > Actinomycetes > Kitasatosporales > Streptomycetaceae > Streptacidiphilus > Streptacidiphilus sp. EB103A. Next base: position 129,965 of record NZ_JBGCAQ010000013.1, read on the forward strand.
GCCGGATTTCGACCTTGGGTTCGATGGTCGTCTTGACGCCGAGTTCGGCCAGAATGTGTGCCCGTAGGTTCGCCATCTGGCTCACTTTACTGCTCGGCGCAGCGCGGCCGGTTGGCCCCCCGGGCCAGGTCAGCGCTCTTCGCGGAAGTCGACGTGGCGGCCGACGCGCGGGTCGTACTTGCGCAGGACCGTGCGGTCGGGGTCGTTGCGGCGGCTCTTGCGGGTGACGTATGTGTAGCCGGTTCCGGCGGTGGAGCGGAGCTTGATGATCGGGCGCAGTTCGTTGCGGGCCATGGCCGTCCCTTCGTCCTTCTCGTCCTTGGTGAAATGGATGTCGTTTCCAAGACGCCTACGGACGTCACAACCAAGGACCGGGCCCCGGCATTCCCGGCCATGCATGGCCCCCGGCAGGCCGGGCACACGCCCGAGTGACCCCGGTTTGGGGTCATCAGGGCTCACATACGGGAGGCACTGTGCTCTGGCTCGTCCTGCTCATCATCGAAGGCCTGATCATCGGCGTGCTCGCCAAGATCGTGGTCCCGGGCCGCAACCCGGTCCCGATCTGGCTGACCGTCATCATCGGCATCGCCGGTGCGCTCATCGGCAACTGGATCTCCAACTACGCAGGGGTGCGGCACACCAGCGGCATCGACTGGATCCGGCACCTGCTGCAGATCGGCGTCGCCGCGGTGCTGGTGGCCCTGGCCACCCCGACCTACCGGGGTCGGGGCAGGGCCCGCCGCTGAGCGAGGGCAGCAGCAGGGGCTCCGGACCATCGGTTCGGAGCCCCGCCCTTTCAGCTGGAAAAACCGACGTGCACATGGTCGTGATGGGTGTTGTCCGAGAAGAACTGATTCCCGGTTCCGCCGCTCAGTTGCCACGGACCGCCCACGTTGTACGAGCCGACGGCCGCCGCCGCGCGCATGAAGCCCTCGATCAGCGAGCGGGAGGTCGCCGGGTCGACGACGGCATGGCCGTTGATGCGCCAGACGTCGAAAGCCCTGCCCTGCGGGTGGTCGCTGGGCCGAGTGGTGCCGAACACGTCCAGAGGGTGTCCGGACCGCACGACGCTCAGCTCGATGCGATAGCTGCGGGCCAGGGTGAGCAGCGCGTCCAGCACGCTGCTGTGGATCTGCCCGCTGCGGATGTCGGCCTCGGCGGCGGGCGGCAGGGTCACCGAGGACGACGAGAGCACCTGCTCGGCGGCGCTCGGCAGGGAGGCGGCGGCTGCGCCGGGTTGGGCCGGGTGCAGGGCGGTGACGGTCCATCGGGGGCTCGACCGGGACAGCCGTACGTCCACGGTGGTGCCGCCGGGGACCACCGCGCCGGAGGCGCCGCGGGTCCACTGGCGGCAGACCACCATGACGCTCGCCGTGTCCGTCAGGATGCCGCCGTACTGGGCCTCCAGGACCTGGAGCGCAGCCTGGGGCGCACTCCCGGTCAGTCCGCCGGCCTGCGCGGCGAGGGACGGATCCAGGCCCAGGGCGGAGACCTTGGCCCGGGCGGCGGCGGTGCCCTGCTGCCCTGCGGACCAGGCGCCCAGCGCCTCGATCAGCTGCACCGCCCGCAGCTTGACCTGTGGGTCGATGTCATTGCTGCTGGGCTGCCAGAGGGTGGTCGAGGGGAGGGGCGCGGCGCTCGGCGAAGCGGCCGCCGACGAGGAGGCCGGGGCCGAGGATGACGGGGCCGAGGATGACGGGGTGGAGGCGGTCGGCGGGGCGGAGGTCGAGCCGGCCGCGCTGGGCTGTCGGTTGCTGCTGCAGCCTGCCGCGCCCGCTGTCAGACCTGCCGTCAGACCTGCCGCGGTGCCTGCGACCAGTACGCGTCTGCTGATGCCGGAGGAGTCCATCGCTCCAGTCTGCTCTGATCCGATCCGGCTGGGCGCGGCACGGACGGCGGCACCCGGGGGATTCGTTCCGAAAATCCCCCGGATGGTCAAAAGTGCTGGTCAGAACGGCGTTTGTGGCCTCGACCAGATGGTTGCACAGGGTGTCCTTCCGGTTGCGACATGTGATCGCCCTTTGCAGGGTGAAGAAAGTCAGCTGTTCATCTTGAAGGAAGGCATTACCCATGCACGTTTCTCGCAGGGCCAGCCTCGCGGTCGCCTCTCTCACCTGCGGCGCCCTCGCGTTCGGTGCCGTAGGGACGACCATCGCGCTCGCGGACCAGCCCGCCAGTGGCGGCACGGTGCGTCCCGCGGTGGCGGCTCCCGACCCGGCTGCGGCGCTCGGGGTGCTGTCGAAGTTCAGCGTGGTCGGGGACGTCGTCAAGGCGCTCACTGCGGCGGCGCAGACGCCCCCCGATCTGGCCGCAGTGACCAACCTGGTTGCCACCGCCAAGACCGCTCTGGACGGCGTGGTCGGCACCCTGCCGGTCCCGAAGCCCGGGCAGCACCGCGCGGCGACGCCCGACCCGGGCGCCCTGGTCGCCCAGGCTGTGGCCCAGCTCAAGACGGTCCTGGACAACGTGGTCGCGGCCGTGACGTCCAAGGACCCGGCGAAGATCGTGGCCGCGCTGACCGCTGCCGTTCCGGCCGTGGTCAACCTGGTGGCCAGCCTGCTGCTGGGCGGCGGTCTGCCGCTGCCGAGCCTGCCCGGTCTGCCCGGACTGCCCAGCGTGCCCCCGCTCCCGCTTCCGTCGCTGCCCGTCCCGCTTCCCTCGCTGCCCATCGGCGGCCTCTGACGGCACATCGGGCTGACCGTGTCCCCCGGGCACGGTCAGCCCGCCTGCGTCCACGGCAGGGTCGACCTGCTGCAGGCGGCGAGCGCGGCGGTGCAGCCCGCGAGCAGCAGGCCCGCCAGCAGCAGCGGCAGGCCGATGGAGCCGTGCAGCGCCAGCAGTCCGCCGACCAGGGCGCCGACGAACATCGACGCGGTCGAGAGCAGGCGGCGGCCGACCTTGCTGTCCGTGCCCCCGGCCAGGCGGCCGTCGGCGGCGATGCCGGTGATGGTGAGGGTGAGCACCGTCGTGGTGAGGTCGGGCACGGCCAGCCGCCGGGCCGCCGCGTTCTGCGTCCCCATCGCCAGACCGAGCAGGGCCACCAGCAGGTGCCGGGCCCACCCCGAGGCCGGATCGGCGAACACTTCGGTACCCGCGTACGCGAACAGCACCAGCGCGGTCTCCCCGACCACGGCGGCCAGCAGCAGCCGTCCCCTGTGGTCGGGGAAGCGGTTGGCGAGCCGGCCGCCGAGCAGCGCGCCGGCCGCGAAACCCACGAGCGCGACCAGCGACGCGGTGAGTGAGAAGTCGCGCGAGCCGGCCAGCGAGAACGCCATGAAGATGACATTCCCGGTCATGTTGGCGACGAAGACCCGGCCGAGCACCAGATAGCTGAAGGCGTCGACCAGCCCGGTGACCACGGTCAGCGTGATGAGCAGCGGCGGCAGCGGGCCCTGGCGCCCCTGGAGGTCGGGGACCAGGGTGGCCCTGGCGTCGCTCAGGAATCCGGGCATCGCGCTGCTCCTCCAGGGGACGACGGGGTGGCGGGGTGGCGGGGTGGGTGGGGCGGGCCTTCCCAGTTGTACCGGTCAGGGGGGCGGACGGGGTGCCGCGGCCTCCGGCGTCAAGGGCGTGTCAAGGTTCCGCCGGCGGCCGCAAGCAACGCGTCAACGGCGCACGGATACCGGTCTGACATGCGCTTTCCTGTCAAAGCCGGAGCGGATCCGGTACCGGCCGGGAGCCCTCCTGGCGGGTTCGGAACCAGTTGATTCCAGGGGTGCATCCCTCATGCTCGACGTGCTGTTCGTCGGGGTGACGATCCTTGTGTTCGCCGTCCTCGCTCTGATCGCCAAGGCGGTGGAGAAGCTGTGAGCGCCGACAACATCGTGGGCCTGGTCGTCGCGGTGGCCCTGGTCGGCTATCTCATCGCGGCTCTGATCCTCCCGGAGAAGTTCTGATCATGAACGCTACTCTCGCGGGCTTTCTGCAGGCCCTGGCGCTGGTCGGCGCGCTGGCGCTGTCCTACCGGCCGCTGGGCGACCACCTGGCCCACATCCTCACCACCCGCAAGCACCTGAGGGTCGAGCGAGGCATCTTCAAACTGATCGGCGTCGACGGCGACGCGGAGCAGACCTGGGGCGCCTATCTGCGCAGTGTGCTGGCCTTCTCCTTCGTCTCGGTGCTGTTTCTGTACGCGTTCCAGCGGTTGCAGGAGCACCTGTGGCTGTCGCTGGGCTTCCCGGCGGTGTCGCCGGCGATGGCGTGGAACACCGCGGCGTCGTTCGTGACCAACACCAACTGGCAGTCGTACTCGGGTGAGTCGACGATGGGTCACCTGGTGCAGATGGGCGGTCTGGCGGTCCAGAACTTCCTCTCGGCGGCGGTGGGCATCGCGGTCGTCGCCGCGCTGATCCGTGGATTCACCCGCAACAGGACGGAGCACCTGGGCAACTTCTGGGTGGACCTGACCCGGATCGTGCTGCGCGTGCTGCTGCCGATCTCGATCGTGTTCGCGCTGGTGCTGGTGGCCGGCGGCGTGGTGCAGAACCTGCACGCCGCGCAGATCGTGCACACCCTCTCCGGCGCCACGCAGTCGATCCCCGGCGGTCCGGTGGCCTCGCAGGAGGTCATCAAGCAGCTGGGCACCAACGGCGGCGGCTTCTACAACGCCAACTCGGCGCACCCGTTCGAGAACCCGAACCCGTTCACCAACCTGCTGGCGATCTACCTGATGCTGGTGATCTCGTTCGCGCTGTGCCGCACCTTCGGGAAGATGGTGGGCAGCAACAAGCAGGGCTACACCATCCTCTCGGTGATGGGCCTGTACTGGGTCGCCTCGGCCTCGCTGATCACCTTCTTCGAGAACCAGCACTCCGGCGTCGCCGCGCAGATCGCCGGTGCGGCGATGGAGGGCAAGGAGGTCCGCTTCGGCATCCCCGCCTCCTCGCTGTTCACCGCCTCGACGACGCTGACGTCCACCGGCGCGGTGAACGCGATGCACGACTCGTACACCCCGCTGGGCGGCGGCACCGCGATCCTCAACATGATGTTCGGTGAGATCGCGCCGGGCGGTACCGGATCGGGCCTCTACGGGATCCTGATCCTGGCCGTCGTGACCGTGTTCGTGGCGGGCCTGATGGTCGGCCGCACCCCGGAGTACCTGGGCAAGAAGCTGGGTGCACGGGAGATGAAGTTCGCCTCCCTCTACATCCTGACGACCCCGGCGATCGTGCTGTGCGGGACGGGCCTGGCGATGTCGCTGAAGGCCGGTCACGGCGGGGGGATGAACAACACCGGGCCGCACGGCTTCTCCGAGGTGCTGTACGCGTTCACCTCGGCGGCCAACAACAACGGGTCGGCCTTCGCGGGCATCACCGTCACCTCGACGCACTGGCAGACGGCGCTGGGCCTGGCGATGCTGTTCGGCCGCTTCCTGCCGATGGTCTTCGTGCTGGCACTGGCCGGGTCGCTGGCCAGGCAGGCGCCGATCCCTGAAACCACCGGCACGCTGCGGACCAACAATCCGCTGTTCGTCGGCATGCTCTCCGGCGTGATCCTGATCGTCGTCGGCCTCACCTACTTCCCGGCTCTGGCACTCGGGCCGCTCGCGGAAGGGCTCCACTGATGTCCACCCCCACTCTCCTCAACCCGGCCAGTGAGCCGGAGACGCAGCAGCCGGCGGGTGAGACCGAACACCGGCTCTCGGCGGGCCTGCTCGATCCCAGGCAACTGCTCACCTCCTTCCCCGACGCGATCAGGAAGCTCGATCCGCGGGTGATGGTGAAGAGCCCGGTGATGTTCGTGGTCGAGGTCGGCTCGCTGCTGACCACGGTCTCCGCGATCGAGAAGCCCAGTGTGTTCGCCTGGGTGATCACGGTGTGGCTGTGGCTGACGGTGGTCTTCGCCAACCTGGCCGAGGCCGTGGCCGAGGGCCGCGGCAAGGCCCAGGCCGACACCCTGCGCCGGACCAAGACCGACACCGTGGCCCGGAGGGTCCAGGGCAGTTGGGCCCCCGGCGCGACGCAGGTCGCCGAGGCGCAGGTCGCGGCGACCGAGCTGAAGCTGGGCGACTTCGTCATCGTCGAGGCCGGGCAGATCATCCCCGGTGACGGCGATGTCGTCGAGGGCGTGGCCAGCGTGGACGAGTCGGCGATCACCGGCGAGTCCGCGCCGGTGATCCGCGAGTCCGGCGGCGACCGCTCGGCGGTGACCGGCGGCACCAAGGTGTTGTCGGACCGGATCGTGGTGAAGATCACCTCGGAGCCCGGCAAGACGTTCATCGACCGGATGATCGCGCTGGTCGAGGGTGCGGCACGGCAGAAGACGCCGAACGAGATCGCGTTGAACATCCTGCTGGCGTCGCTGACGATCGTGTTCCTGCTGGCGGTCGTGACGCTGCAGCCGATGGCCAAGTACGCCGGGGCCGAGCAGACCATCATCGTCCTGGTGGCACTGCTGGTGGCACTGATCCCGACCACCATCGGCGCGCTGCTGTCGGCGATCGGCATCGCCGGGATGGACCGGCTGGTGCAGCGCAATGTGCTGGCCATGTCCGGCCGCGCGGTCGAGGCCGCCGGCGACGTGTCCACGCTGCTGCTGGACAAGACCGGCACCATCACCTTCGGCAACCGCCAGGCCGCAGAGTTCCTGCCGATCGACGATGTGAGTGATCGTCGGATAGCCGACGCGGCCCAGCTCTCTTCTCTTGCGGACGAGACGCCGGAGGGCCGCTCCATCGTCGTGCTGGCGAAGGAGAAGTACGGTCTGCGGGAACGCGTCCAGGGCGAGCTGACGCACGCCACCTGGATCGAGTTCACCGCCCAGACCCGCATGTCGGGTGTGGACCTGGACGAGCCCTCCGGAGTGCACGCGGTCCGCAAAGGCGCGGCCGGATCGGTGGCCGCCTGGGTGCGGGACAACGGCGGCAGTACCGGCCAGGAGTTGGAGGTCGCCGTCGAGCGCATCTCCAACCGCGGCGGCACCCCGCTGGTGGTGGCCGAGAAGCGGGGCAGCGAGCCCGCCTGCGCCCTGGGCGAGATCTACCTCAAGGACGTGGTCAAGCCGGGGATCAAGCAGCGGTTCGAGGACCTGCGGGCGATGGGCATCCGCACCGTCATGATCACCGGCGACAACCCGCTGACGGCCGCCGCGATCGCGGAGGAGGCGGGCGTGGACGACTTCCTCGCCGAGGCCACCCCCGAGGACAAGATGGCCCTGATCAAGAAGGAGCAGGCCGGCGGCAAACTCGTCGCCATGACCGGGGACGGCACCAACGACGCCCCGGCCCTGGCCCAGGCCGACGTCGGCGTGGCCATGAACACCGGAACCTCGGCCGCCAAGGAGGCCGGGAACATGGTGGACCTGGACTCCAACCCCACCAAGCTGATCGAGATCGTCGAGATCGGCAAGCAGCTCCTGATCACCCGCGGCGCACTGACCACGTTCTCCATCGCCAACGACGTGGCCAAGTACTTCGCGATCATCCCGGCCATGTTCGCCAGCGTCTACCCGGGCCTGCGGCACCTCAACATCATGGCCCTGGACAGCCCCAAGTCCGCGATCACCTCGGCGATCATCTTCAACGCGCTGATCATCATCGGCCTGATCCCGCTCGCCCTGCGCGGCGTGCGCTACAAGCCCTCCTCCGCCCAGTCCCTGCTGCGCCGCAACCTGGGCATCTACGGCATCGGCGGACTGATCCTGCCCTTCGTCGGCATCAAGGCGATCGACCTGATCGTTCAGTTCATCCCCGGACTGCACTGAAAGAGTGTGACGAGACCATGGCCAAACCTCTTCCCACCGCGGTGCGGAACCACCTGACCGGGCTGCGACTGCTGCTGCTGTTCACCGTCCTGTGCGGCCTGCTGTACCCACTTGCCATCACCGGCATCTCCCAGGTCGCCTTCTCCAGCCAGGCCAACGGCTCGCTGGTGAAGGACAAGAACGGCAATGTCGTCGGATCCTCGCTGATCGGGCAGAACTTCACCACCACCTCGGCCGACGGCAAGACCGTCAGCCCCGACCCCAAGCTGTTCCAGTCCCGGCCCTCGGCCGCGGGCGCGAGCGGTTATGACCCCACCGCCTCGGGCGGCAGCAACAAAGGCACCAACGACGCCGACCTGGCCACCACCTACACCCAGCTCAAAGCGGCTATCGCCACGTTCAACGGCGTCAGCCAGAGCCAGGTCCCGGCCGACGCCGTCACCAAGTCCGGCTCCGGCCTGGACCCCGACATCAGCCCGGCCTACGCCGCCATCCAGGTCAACCGGGTCGCCCAGGCCCGCGGCCTGACCGACGCCCAGGTCCAGGCCCTGGTCAAGAAGTACACCCAGGACCGCACCCTCGGCTTCCTCGGCGAACCCCGCGTGGATGTGCTGAACCTCAACATCGCCCTCACCAAGGCGGGGTGATTCAATCGGTCATCGCCATCCGGTCGATGCCCTTGCCGTCCGGCGAGAGCGTGAAGGTGAGGGTGGACGGGCCGTTGTAGCCGCCGTCGGTGCCGATCGTGACGATCAGCACCGACGGCGGCTGCGCGCTCTGATGATGGACCGTCAGCCTGCCCTTCAGGCCGATGAATTCGCGATCGCTCAACCCACGGACCTGCTCACGGCCGACGAACACCCGGCCCCAGTCGTCCACCGCGCCGTCCGCGCCGAAGAGTTCGACGAAGGCGTCGGAGTCGCCGCGCTCGACCGCGTCCAGGAGACGGCGGACGGGGGCCGGGAGTGCCGGATCGGGCGGGCTGTCGTTCGTCATGTTCCCCAGCCTCGCCGATCGTGCCGCTGCCCGCCACGGTCGGGACCTGCTCAGAGCGCCGACTCCAGCACCTGGCACAGGGTGTCCAGCGCTCCGGTGAAGGCGTGCTCGGCCGGGGTCCCATAGCCGACGACCAGGCCGTCGGCCGCCTCGGGCCGGGGGACGGCGGGGTGGCGGAAGGAGTCCAGGCCCTGGACGGCCAGGCCCAGCCAGTCGGCGCTGCGCAGCACCTGCTGCTCCGTCCCCGCCGGCAGCCGCAGCACCGCGTGCAGCCCGGCGGCAATGCCGCTGACCTGGACCGAGGGGACGCGCTCGGCGAGCGCCGCGACCAGCCGGTCGCGGCGTCGGCGGTAGCGCAGCCGCATCGCCCGCAGATGGCGGTCGTAGCCGCCGGAGCTGATGAACTCGGCCAGCGTCAGCTGGTCCAGGACGCCGGGATGCTGCTCCCCGGCGTGCTTGACCGCCACCACCTGCTCCACCAGACGCTCGGGCAGCGCCATCCAACCCAGCCGGAGCGCGGGGGCCAGGCTCTTGCTCGCCGTCCCCAGGTAGACCACGCGCTCGGGGTCCAGGCCCTGGAGCGCGCCCACGGGTTGGCGGTCGTAACGGAACTCGCCGTCGTAGTCGTCCTCCAGCACCAGCCCGCCGGTGGTCCTGGCCCAGTCGACCACGGCCGCGCGCCGGTCCGGGTGCAGCGGGACCCCGGTGGGGAACTGGTGGGCGGGGGTGAGCAGCACCGCACCGATGTATCGATGAGTCGTCAATTGTGCTGTATCAGCGCCATAGTGATCGACCGTCAGCGGGACGGTGGACAGCCCGCTCGCGGCGGCCAGGTCGCGGTGGACGTGCAGCCCGTAGGACTCCACGGCGAGCGTGCGCACGCCGTCCCCGCGCAGGACGCGGCTCAGCAGCGACAGCCCCTGGGTGAATCCCGAGCAGACGACCAGCCGTTCCGGGGCGGTGCGCACGCCCCGGGCCCGGGCCAGGTAGTCCGCCAGCGCCTCGCGCAGTTGCTGGCAGCCGCGCGGATCCCCGTAGCCGAACAGCTCGTTGGGCGCCGCCGCCATCGCCCGGCGGGCGGCGGTCAGCCAGGCGGCGCGGGGGAACGCGGAGAGGTCGGGGGAGCCGGCGTAGAGGCTGGTGGAGGTGTGGAACGGGGTGAACGGCGCTGGATGGGCCGGGGGCCGGACGGCCTTCGCCGCCCGTTTTCCGCGCCGTCCGCCGTCCTGACCGGTCACCCGCTGGGCCACCCGCGTGCCCGACCCCTGACGTGCCGAGAGCCATCCCTCGGCCACCAGTTCCCCGTACGCGTCCGCGACGGTGTTGCGGGCCACTCCGAGATCGGTGGCCAGCGAGCGCGACGGCGGCAGTCGCGTCCCCGGTGTGAGCCGCCCGCTACGGACGGCCTCCCGCAGGGCGTCGGTGAGGGAGGCGCGGATGCCGCCGGGGCCGCCGAGGTCCAGGTCGAGATGGAGGTCGACGGTGCCGGGGGAAGCGGGGTCGGGCTGGGAATTGGCCCACTGATCTGTCATGGAAATGGACCATACCCCTGCGCTACTTGCCTCGTAGGTTGGTGTCCGTGACCACGATCGACACGTCCGACAGCCAGGGAGTCCACATGTCCGGCCAGCGCATGAACCTCGCCAAGCTCGCCCCCGAGGTCTACCAGGCGATGGTCGCCCTCGACCGCGCCGCGAGCAGGGGCGTCGACCCGGTCCTCGCCGAGCTCATCAAGATCCGATCCTCGCAGCTGAACCACTGCGCCTTCTGCCTCGATATGCACACCCGCGACGCCCGCAAGGGCGGCGAGACGGAGGAGCGGATCTACCTGCTCAGCGCATGGGAGGAGGCCGGCTCGGTCTTCACCGAGAAGGAGCAGGCCGCGATCGCCCTCACCGAGGCCGTCACTGTCCTGACCGACGGTTTCGTCCCGGACGAGGTCTACGCCCGTGCCGCCAAGCACTTCGAGGAGGCGGAACTGGCCCAGATCATCGCCCTGATCTTCACCATCAACTCCTGGAACCGCATTGCGGTGACAACGCGGATGCAGCCGACTCTGGGCGGCTGAGCCTCAGCGGCGGGCGGGGGCCGCGACGGTCGGCAGCGGCTCCACGCCGACCTCGGTGATCACCGTGGTCGCGGCGCCAGGCGTCGAGGACGTCTGGGCGATGCCCGCGCCCACCAGGACCAGCAGCCCGCCGACGATCTGCGGCAGCGCCAGGTGCTCCCCGAGCAGCACCCAGGCCAGCACGGTGCCCACCACGGCCTCCAGGCAGGCGACCACCCCGGCGACCTGCGCGGACAGATGGCTGACCGCCGCCACCCCGGTCACATACGCCACCGCGGTCGAGATCACGATCATCCAGCCGAGCAGCAGCAGCGCCGGGACCTGCCGTCCGCCCATGGCGACGTCGTGCCCGAAGACCGACCAGTCGATGGTCCACGGGCGGGCGGCGGCGGTGAAGACGATCGAGCCGACCAGCAGCCCGTAGGCGCTCAGCGCGATGGGGTCCACCGGCTTCTCGGCGTCCGCGCCGCCGGTAGCCCTCGCGCCGACGTCCTCCGCCAGCACGAAGTAGACGACCTGGCAGAACGCCGCGCCCAGACCCAGCGCCACGCCCCACGGGTTGAGCCCGCCGAGCCCGCTCCAGATCTGGACCACGCAGCACAGCCCGAGCACGGCCAGCAGTGCCCCCAGCGCGGCCCTGCGGCCGACCTTGCGGCGCTGGACGATCCGGATGTAGCCGAGCAACAGCGGCGGGCCCAGGTACTCGATGAGCAGCGCCACGCCGACCGGGATCAGCGCCAGCGAGGCGAAGGACAGCCCCTGGCAGCCGGCCACCGCGAACAGCCCGAAGCCGATGATCAGCCCGGGCCGCCGGCGCGGCAGGTCGCGGTGCCTGATCAGGACCGGAAGCAGGATCAGCGCGGCTCCGGTGGCCCGCAGCCAGACCACAGCCAGGGGGGTGAGCCCGGCCTCGATCAGCGGTTTGGCCGCGGTCCCCGAGCCGCCGAAGGCACAGGCGGAGATGACGATGAGGACCAGGCCGGTGAGCCGGTTGGGGGTGCGGGCAGAGCTGGGCATTGGGCCATTCTGGCAGGGGGCCGCTCGCCTTCGACAGGGGTTTAACGGCAGAACGGTGCTGTACACGTTGTACAGGTTGTCCGGGGATTGGAGCTGGTCTCAGGTCACCGCCCCCGCCGAGGCCGCGAACCGCTCCTCGCGCCAGACACCCGACTCCAGCACCTCCCGCAGCGCCGTCGCCGCGTCGTGGACGTCCGCGTGGCTGAGGTAGAGCGGGGTGAAGCCGAAGCGCAGCACGTCCGGGGCGCGGAAGTCGCCGATCACGCCGCGTTCGATCAGCGCCTGCATCACGGCGTAGGCGTGCGGGTGCCGCAGCGACACCTGGCTGCCGCGCCGCGACGGCTCGGCGGGGGTGAGCGAGGGGAGGCCGAGGGGTGCGGTGAGCTCCAGGAAGAGCGAGGTCAGGCCGAGGCTCTTGGCCCGCAGGGCGGTGAGGTCGACCTCGTCCCAGAGGTCCAGCGCCGCCTGCAGGCCGACCATGCTGAGCAGCGGCGGGGTGCCGGTGAGGAAGCGTCCGATCCCGGCGGCGGGGCGGTAGCCGGGTTCGAAGGCGAAGGGGTCGGCGTGGCCGAACCAGCCGGTGAGCGGCTGCTCGGCGGTGTCGTGATGGCGGGCGGCGGCGTAGAGGAAGGCGGGGGAACCGGGGCCGCCGTTGAGGTACTTGTAGGTGCAGCCGACGGCGAAGTCCGCCTCGGCGGCGTCCAGCTCGACCGGCAGCGCGCCGACCGAGTGGCACAGGTCCCAGACCGCCAGCGCGCCGTGCCGGTGCGCGAGCTCGGTGACGGCGGCCATGTCGCGCAGCTCTCCGGTGCGGTAGTCGACATGGGAGAGCAGCAGGACGGCGGTGTCGTCGGCGAGCAGGTCGGCCAGGGAGTCGAGGGACCAGCCGTCGCGGTCCAGCAGGCGGCGGTCGCGCGGGTCCACGCCGACGCCCTCGGTGAGGTAGAGGTCGGTGGGGAAGCTGCCCAGCTCGGCGACCAGGGCCGGTCGGCCGGGGCGCAGCCGCCGGGCCGCCGCCAGCACCTTGAACAGGTTCACCGAGGTCGAGTCGCAGACCACGGTCTGCCCGGGCGCGGCGCCGACCAGCGCCGCGATCCGGTCGCCCAGGCCGCGCGGCAGGTCGTACCAGCCGGCGTCGTTCCAGCTGCGGATCAGGCCCTCGCCCCACTCCTGCCGCACCAGTCGGGCGATCCGCTCGGGGGTGTGCGCGGGGAGCGCGCCGAGGGAGTTGCCGTCCAGGTAGAGCACGCCCTCGGGGAGGGTGAACCGGGAGCGGAAGCCGCGCAGCGGGTCGGCGGCGTCCAGGGCGGCGGGGTTCGATGCGGCGGCGTGCGGGGTGGCTGAGTGCGGGGTGGCTGAGTGCGTGTCAGAGGGCATTGCGGGCGCTCCACAGCTCGGGGAAGACATCCTGGTCGGCCGCCTTGCGCAGCCAGCTGAGCCCGCTGGAGCCGCCCGTCCCGGGCTTGGTGCCCATGGTCCGCTTCACCGAGGCGAGGTGGCGCTGCCGCCAGCGGGTGACGCGTTCGGCGACGTCCAGCAGCAGTTCGCCGAGCAGCGCGAGGTCGCGATGGTGCGCTTCGCCGCCGCGGTAGACCTCGGTCCATCCCTCGGCGTCGGCCGTCAGTCCGCGCCGCTCCAGCAGCGCGGCCACGTCGTCGTAGAGCGAGGGGCCGTGCAGGGTCTCCGCCAGCTCGGCGTGCACCCGGGGGTGGCCCGCGTAGAGCTCCAGCAGCCGCTCGTGCTTGTTGCCGAGCAGGAACTCCAGGTGCAGATAGGCGTACGACTGGAAACCGCTGGCCTCGCCCAGGTATGGACGGAAGGCGCTGAACTCGACCGGCGTCATCGTCGACAGCAGGTCCCAGGAGTTGACCAGGACGTCCTGCACGCCGAGCCCGCGCCGCAGCGCGGCAGTGGCCCCCGGAAGGTCGTCGGCGCGCAGGGCGTGCTGGGCCGTCGTCCACTCCTGGCGGAGCTGGGCGAACAGCAGCTCCATCACCTGGGTGGCGACGATGAAGGTGCGCTCGCTGGGCTCCTTGCTGCGCGGGTGCTGGAGCGAGTGCAGTTCGTCGATGCCCGCATAGGCGGTGTAGGGAGTGGTGGGCTCGCCGAAGTCGAGCCGGGGTGAGGTGGGGGATGCCATCGGTGTCTCCGTCGCTTGCTTCCGGCTGCTCTGGTGCTGTCTCGTGGCCCACGTGCCCTGCCACCGTCATTCTGCGCGGCGAAAGGCGGTGACTGAAGGGGCGACGGATGCCGGTTGGGCCGTTCCGCCTACTATGGGAAAGGTAGACACCCCCATCGGGTTGCCGATCGACAGACGGGCAGGAAGCGACCGCATGGACGGCGTGGACCGGCGGCTGCTGGCCGAGCTGCAGCAGGACGCGAGACTCTCCTTCAACGAGCTCTCGCGCCGCGTCAACCTCTCCTCGCCGGCCGTCGCCGAACGTGTGCGCAGGCTGGAGGCGGCAGGGGTGCTGACGGGGTATCACGCACAGGTCGACCTGGTCCGCGCCGGGCGGCCGGTCAGCGCGCTGGTCCAGGTGCAGTGCTACGGACCGCGCTGCGTACTGCGCGACCCGGCCGTCGCCGACTGGCCGGAAGTACTGCAATTGCACCGCGTGACCGGAGGAGCCTGCTGCGTGTTGATAGTGGCGGTAGCGTCGATGGCGGACTTCGAATCGCTCATCGACCGCCTGGCCGAGTACGGGCAGCCGTCCAGCACCATGATCCTCTCCAGCCCGGTGCAGTGGCGACCCGTCGAACCGGCCTGACCAGCAGGCCTGAAGGAGTTTCGGCATGAGTGAGGTGCTGAACCGCCCCGCCCCGCCGCCCGACCACACCGCCCGTTACGGCTCGCACCGGGAACAGGTCGTCGACCTGCGGATGCCCAAGGATGGCCCGGCCAACGGCACGATGGTGGTGCTCATCCACGGCGGCTTCTGGCGCGCCGCCTACGACCGGACCCACACCGGGCCGCTGGCCGACGCGCTGGCCGCCACCGGCTACACCGTCGTCGTCCCCGAGTACCGGCGGGTGGGCTCCTTCGGCGGGGGCTGGCCGGGGACCTTCGACGACCTCTCGGTGTTCTTCGAGACGCTTCCCGTGATCATCGCCGCGCACGGCATCAGGACCAAGCGCACGGTGCTGGTCGGCCACTCGGCCGGGGGCCATCTCGCGCTGTGGGCCGCGGCCCGGCACCGGCTGCCGGCGGGCTCCAACTGGCGTTCCGACTGGCGCCCGGACGCGGTGGTCTCGCTGGCCGGCTGCTCCTCGCTGGCGCTCACCAACGTCTGGGAGCTGAGCCGGGGCGCGGCGGCCGATCTGCTCGGCGGCGGCGTGAACGACGTCCCCGAGCGCTATGCGCTGGCCGACCCGGGCGCGCTGCTGCCGCTGGGCGTCCCGGTGGCCCTGCTGCACGGGACGATGGACGAGGACGTACCGGTCGACATGAGCCGCGAGTTCGCCGGGCTGGCCCAGCGGTCGGGCGATCCGGTGCGGCTGGTGGAGCTGCCCGGGATGGACCACTTCGCGCTCATCGACCCGCTGTCGGCGGCCTGGCCGCATGTGCTGGAGGCCATCGACGACGGGGCCTGACGGTCCGACATACCTACAACCGCATATGCGAACAGCGGCTGGGGCTACCCCGAATGGGTGTCGAACATGTGCACTCGATCAGGGAATAGCCCGCTCTGTCACCAACCGCCACCCTGGAAACGCAGGTCACACGTTCTCTGGGGAGGCAGCAGCAGATGACGGACGAGCAGACAGCTCTCGGCACAGCAGCAGCAAAGAACCTTGCGACCACCACCAAGACCGCCCCGCAGATGCAGGGCATCACCTCGCGGTGGCTGTTGAAGATGCTGCCGTGGGTGCAGGTCGCCGGCGGCACCTACCGGGTCAACCGGCGGCTCACCTACGCGACCGGACGGGGGCGGATCAGCTTCGCGCAGACCGGTGCGGCGGTACGGATCGTCCCGCCGACGCTGGCCGAACTGCCGGTCCTGCGCGGGTTCGGGGACCAGACGCTGCTCACCGAGCTGGCCGGCCGCTTCGAGCAGCGCGAGTTCGAGCCCGGCGAGGTGGTGGCCGAGCTCGGCGCACCCGTCGACCATGTCCTGGTCGTCGCCCACGGCAAGATCCGCAAGCTGGGGGACGGCAAGTTCGGCGACCACGACGCGGTCCTCGGCACCCTCGCCAACGGCGACCACTTCGGCGACGAGGCCCTCACCGGCGAGGTCGTCGCCTGGCCCTGGACCGCGAAGGCGGCCACCGCCGGGACCCTGCTGGTGCTTCCCCGGGAGGCCTTCGCCGACCTGGTCGCCCGCTCGGCGGCGTTGCAGGCCCAGGTAGACGGCTACATCGCCGAGTCCTCCTGGGCGCAGGACAAGCACGGCCAGGCCGCCATCGACCTGGCCGCGGGCCACGAGGGCGAGGAGGAACTCCCCGGCACCTATGTCGACTACGAACTCGCGCCGCGCGAGTACGAGTTGGGCGTCGCGCAGACCGTGCTGCAGGTGCACAGCCGGGTCGCCGACCTCTACAACCAGCCGATGAACCAGATCGAGCAGCAGCTCAAGCTCACGGTGGAGGCCCTGCGCGAGCGCCAGGAGCACGAGCTGATCAACAACCCGGACTTCGGCCTGCTCCACAACGCCGACCACGAGCAGCGCATCCACACCCACGGCGGCCCGCCCACCCCCGACGACATGGACGAGCTGCTCTCCCGCCGCCGCGGCTCGCAGTTCTTCCTCGCCCACCCGCGCGCCATCGCCGCGTTCGGACGCGAGTGCAGCAAGCGCGGGCTCTACCCGGACGCGGTGGACGTCGGCGGCCACCGGATCCCCTCCTGGCGCGGGGTGCCGATCTTCCCCTGCGGCAAGATCCCGGTGAACGGCGGCCACACCAGCTCGATCCTGGTGCTGCGCACCGGGGAGGACAACCAGGGCGTGGTCGGGCTGCACCAGACCGGCATCCCGGACGAGTACGAACCCGGCCTGTCGGTGCGCTTCATGGGGATCAACGAGAAGGCCATCATCCAGTACCTGGTCAGCACCTACTTCTCGGCCGCGGTGCTGGTCCCGGACGCGCTCGGGGTGCTGGAGAACGTCGAGGTCGCCCATCCGCGCGACTGACCCCTCCGAATCCGATGGGAGCGTGGCCATTTGAGCTGGTCGGATGTGGCGATCTTCGTCGGGTCGCTGGCGCTCGCCGCACTGCTGCTGTGGTTGCTGCAGCGCTTCGTCCCGCACCCCCGCCGGGAGTCGCACAACGATGTCGCCGGATTCATCTTCGCCGGCATCGGAGTGATCTACGCCGTACTGCTGGCCTTCGTCGTCATCTCCGTCTGGACGAACGTCGACGCTGCCCGGCAGACCACCTTCAAGGAGGCGAACGCACTGGCGGGCGTCTACTGGATCTCCCGTGAACTACCGCTGCCGGTCGGCGCCACGATCGAGCACGCCACCCTGGACTACGCCCACACGGTCCAGGACACCGAGTGGCCCCTGATGGGGTCGCACCGGAGCAGTCCCCAGGCCACCAAGGAGGTCTATGCCATCCGCAACGCGGTGAACTCCTTCCAGCCCACCACCCCGCAGCAGCAGGTCCTCTACGAACACGCGGTGACGCACGTCGAGGACCTGGCCACGGAGCGGAGGGCGAGGCTGACGGAAGTGGAGGACTCGGTCCCGCCCATCCTGTGGGGCGCGCTGATCCTGGGCGCGGTGGTGACCATCGGCTTCACCTACCTCTTCGGCCTGTCCAACACGCTGGTCCACTCGCTGATGGTGCTGTCGCTGACAGCGCTGGTGGTCGGATCACTGATCCTGGTGAAGGAGATGAACTACCCCTTCCTCGGCGTCACCAAGGTCGAGCCGACGGCCTTCCAGGTCTTCCTGGACCGGCTGCCGGCGCCCCGATGATCGACCTGAGCCGCGCCAAGTAGGACGGAAACTGACCTAGTCGATGCATAGCGTGGGGGCTACCAACTTCCCGGAAGTACGGGAAGTACCGGAAGTACCAGATGAGAAAGCGGTGGCCCCCATGCCTGTACTCGTATCCGCCGAGACCGATGAGCGTGCCGCGCTGCTCCAGTTCGTGGAGGCCCAGCGCGGTGCGCTCCGTCGCGCAGTCGGCGGTCTGACGGAGGAGCAGGCCTCCTCCCGCCCCACGGTGAGCGAACTGTCGGTGGCGGGTCTGCTCAAGCACTGCGCCGAGATGGAGAGCAACTGGGTCCGGGTGATCCTCGCGGGCCGGCCGTCCCTGCGCGAGCGGGACCAGTCCAACTGGGGCGACAGCTTCCGGCTGGTCGACGGCGAGACCATCGCGGACACGCTGGCCTTCTACGACGCCGTCGCGACGGAGACCACCGAGATCATCACCGCCCTGCCGAACCTGGACGTCGAGGTCCCGCTGCCGAAGGCCCCCTGGTTCCCCGAGGGTTCGCGGCGCTCGGCCCGCTGGATCCTGCTCCACCTGGTCGAGGAGGTCGCCCGCCACGCCGGCCACGCCGACATCCTCCGCGAGTCCGTCGACGGGGCCACGGCGTTCGCCCTGCTGGGGTGGTAGGGGGCGCGGCTGTGCCAAGCTGGCGGGATGCCGACGATCCGCCTGTACCGACCCGCCGACTTCGATGCGCTCTACGACGTCTGTGTCCGCACCGGGGACAACGGCGGCGACGCCACCGGGCTCTACCGGGATCCGCGGATCCTGCCGGACATCTTCACCGGGCCCTACCTGGTGCTCCGGCCCGACCTGGCCTTCGTGCTCGCGGACGACGCGGACCGTGCGGTCGGCTACATCATCGGCGCCGCCGACACCGCGGCCTTCGTCGCGGACTTCCGGCGTGACTGGCTGCCCACGGTGGCCGCGCGCTACCCGGAGGGCAGCGGGACCGGGTGGGACGCCGAGCGGATCGAGCAGTTGCACCACCCCGAGTGGATGTGGCACGAGGAACTGGCCGACTATCCGGCGCATCTGCATATAGACCTGCTGCCCGAGGCCCAGGGCAAGGGCGCGGGCCGGGCGCTGATGGGTACGTACCTGGCCGCGCTGCGGGCCCGGGGCGTACGCAGGGTGCACCTCGGGATGAGCGCGGCGAACACCAACGCCAAGGCGTTCTACGACCGGTTGGGCTTCCACGAGTTGTACCGCTCGCCCAACGGGACGGGGCTGACGCTGGGCCGCGACACCGACTGACGGCACGGGTGCCGGCCGTCAGTCGGTGTCGCTGCGATCGGCCGGGGCCGAGGCCCAAGTCGGGTCAGAGGTTGACGCCGAAGTCGCGGGCGATGCCGGACAGGCCGGAGGCGTAGCCCTGGCCGATGGCGCGGAACTTCCACTCGGCGCCGTTGCGGTAGATCTCGCCGAAGACCATGGCGGTCTCGGTCGCGGCGTCCTCGGAGAGGTCGTAGCGGGCGATCTCGGCCCCGCCGGCCTGGTTGACGACGCGGATGAACGCGTTGCGGACCTGGCCGAAGTTCTGGCTGCGGTTCTCGGCGTCGTAGATGGAGACCGGGAACACCAGCTTGTCGGCCTCGGGCGGGAGTCCGGCCAGGTTCACCTTGATCTGCTCGTCGTCGCCCTCGCCCTGACCGGTGAGGTTGTCACCGCCGTGGACCACGGTCTGGTCCGGGGTGGAGGTGTTGTTGAAGAACACGAAGTGCTTGTCCGAGAGGACCTTTCCGGAGGCGTCGAGAACGATGGCGCTGGCGTCCAGGTCGAAGTCGGTCCCGGTGGTGGTGCGAACATCCCAGCCCAGGCCCACGGTGATCGCCGCGAGACCGGGCGCCTCCTTGGTGAGGGAGACATTTCCGCCCTTGGACAGGCTAACCGGCATGGTGGGGCCCCTTCCTGTTCCTGCAATTCGGTGGAGTACCGGTGGTGCGGCGCTCTCTTGGGTAAGAACGCGGGGCGAGGTTCTTACGGTTCCCGCTCCGTGCGGGCTTATTGGACGCTTACGCGAGCGCCTGCGGCAGTCGGGGGAAGCGGGCCTGCAGGTCCCACACCGTCGCGTTGTCGGCCAGTCCCTCGTGCAGGTCGCACAGGTCGGCGACCAGGTCCTGCAGGAAGTCGTGGGCCTCCCGGCGGAGTTCGGGGTGGCGGACGGTGAGCGGCGGGCCCTCCACCCAGTCGGCCCGGATCTCCACCCAGTTGAAGCGGCGGCTGAAGCGCAGCAGGTCGGCCGACTCGGTGAAGTCCAGTTCGCTGCTCTGCAGGGCCGATCCGCGGCTGCCGGAGGGGTCGCGGTCGATCTCCTCGACGATGTCGCACAGCGCCCAGGCGAAGTCCAGCACCGGGACCCATCCCCAGGCTGTGGACAGGTCGGTGCGGCCCTCGCCCTGGATGTGGACGTCCCCGCAGAACAGGTCGTGCCGCAGGGTGCGGGCGCCGACGCTGCGGTAGTCGGTCTGCGGGGGGTCGGGGAAGCGGTTGGACAGCGAGTAGCCGAGGTCGATCACCGGACGATGGTCGCACGGGGAGATTTAAGTCCTGGCGGTCCGGGGCGGGATGCGGGGATCATGGGGGTCATGTCCCTTCCCGTCCGCGTCCGTGGCTCCGTCGTCGTCCCCGACGCCGAGCTCCAGTGGCGTTTCTCGCGCTCCTCGGGCCCGGGCGGCCAGCATGTGAACACCACGGACACCCAGGTGGAGCTCCGCTTCGACATCGCCGCGTCGGCGGCGCTGCCGCAGGTGTGGCGGGAGCGCGCGCTGGAGCGCCTGGCCGGCCGTCTCGTGGACGGGAGCGTGCTGGTGGTACGGGCCTCCGAGCACCGCTCGCAGTGGCGCAACCGGGAGGCGGCCGCGGTGCGGCTGGGGGCGCTGCTGAGCGAGGCGGTGGCGCCGCCGCCGAGGGCGCGGCGGGCGACCCGGCCGAGCCGCGGCGTGGTGGAGCGCAGGCTCACCGACAAGAAGCGGCGGGCGGATGTGAAGCGCGGGCGTTCGGGCCGGTTCGACTGACGCCGGGTCAGCCGGGTCGGCCCGCTCGGACCCCGCAGGCCGCTCAGTCGAGGTGGCGGTACTGGCCGTGGAAGTAGACCAGCGGGCCGCCGTCGTGGTGCGCGATCCGCGCGTCCAGCACCCGGCCGATCAGCAGCACGTGGTCGCCGGCGGATATCCGCTGCTCGGTGCGGCACTCCACGGTCGCCAGCGCCCCGTCCACCAGCGGCGCCCCGCTCGCCGGACCGCGGTGGTGCGGCAGGTCGGCGAAGAGCAGCCGGTCGCTGATCCGTCCCTTCATGGCGAAGCGCGCCGCGGTCTGCCGCTGGTCGGCGCCGAGGACGGAGACCGCCCAGTGGTCGACCCTGGTGAGCGCCTCCTCCATCCGGGAGTCCTCCCGCACGGAGACCAGGACCAGGGGCGGCTCCAGGGACACCGAGAGGAAGGCGGTGGCGGTCATCCCGATGTCCTCGCCGCGCGGCCCGTCCTCGGGGTCGTGAGCGGTCAGCAGGACCACGCCGGAGGCCAGCTGCCCCAGGGCGGCCCGGAAGGCCTCAGGGGTGGCCTCTGCGGCTTCTGCGGCCAGGGAGGCGGCGGAGCCGGAGGCGGCGGGACCGTGCGGTGAGGGCGTTGCGGCTTCGTACACGCTAGGCACGGTATCTTCGCGCGGCTACGGTGCGCATCGGACCATGGACCGAGGCTCTCCCCGTGCGGAGGTCCTAGGCGGGTCCCGGGCGGGCTGGGGGCGGGCCGGGGACGGGTCCTTGCCGTCGTGAAGTGACGGAAGCGACAGGGGTGTGTGGGGGAAACGCGCATTTTCACCCCTAGGAGTGAACACTTTGGCCTTGGCGGCGGGATGATTCCTTCAGTTCTTGGCACGGTCGTCCGAGGTAGGGGGAGCGGCCCGGATGCGTATTGGCAGGGTTTGCCCAGGATGAACTGGTTATCGGGACTGGCAAGTTGTGTGAGTTGGGTCACAAGTGACGTTCATTTGCTGACCCAGCGTGCCGATTGATGTGCTCCCTGTGATTCAGTTTGTTTGGCAATCGGACGATAGGCATGACAGGCACCACGTGGGCCCAGCAGTGCTCAATGTCACGGAGGGAGTGCGTGATGGACACCGAGTCCGAGCCGTACGTCCGACTCGCGACCCTGCGCACTCTGCACCGCGTCATCGCCGACCTGAATGCCGCACGCAGCCTGGCCGGGACCCTCCAGGCCGTCGTCGAGGGCGCCGTGAACGGCCTCGGCTTCGAAGCCGCCGTGGTCAACCTGGTCCGCCCGGACGGGGACCTGGTGGTCGCCGCAGTCTGGGACGGCGCCGCGGAGGACAACGTCGCTGGCGGCATCGACAGCCTGCTGGGCCAGGTCGGCTCCCGCGAGTCCTGGAACCGGCTGCTCAACGTGGGCGAGGTCTGGGGCTCCCTGGTCTTCGTCCCGCACGAGCGCAGCTGGGCCTGCAATCCGGACATCCCGGCCTGGGGCGGCACCTCCGCCGGCGAGCTCACCCCGGCCGCATCGCCCTCCTTCGACCCCTGGCACCCCGACGACCTGCTGCTGGCGCCGATGTACAGCCTCGGCGGCGAACTGCTCGGCGTGCTGTCCGTGGACCGCCCGCGCAACGGCCGCAGACCCGGGCAGTGGACCCGGGAGTCGCTGGAGATGTTCAGCCAGCAGGCCGGGATCGCCATCGGCAACGCCCGGCTGCGGGCCGAGATGCAGCGCGCCCTGATCCGGCTGGAACGCGAGCAGCACACGCTGCGCGCCAGCGAGGAGAGCTTCCGGCAGGCCTTCGAGTACGCGCCCAGCGGCATGGCCATCACCGAGCTGCACGGCGCCCAGCGCGGCAAGCTCACCCGGGTCAACGACGCCCTGTGCCGGCTGCTCGGACGCCCCAGGGCCTCGCTGCAGCGGCAGGGCTTCGAGGACCTGGTGCACCCCGAGGACGAGGGCCTGCTGCGCCGGGTCTCCGCCGAGAACGGCCGCGCCGAGGTGCGGCTGGCCCGGCGGGACGGCGGCTACCAGTGGGTCTTCCTGCGCAACTCGGTGGTCGCCGACACCGAGGAGGGGGCCCGCTTCCTGCTCACCCATGTCGAGGACATCGAGGACCGCAAGCGCCACGAGCTGCAGCTGGTCCACCGGGCCAGCCATGACGCGCTGACCGGCCTGCCGAACGCGGCCGAGCTCAAGGCCCGGCTGCGGCTGCGGCTGTGCGAGCACCCGAAGGAGCCGGACGTCCGCGCGGTCATGGGGGCCGGGAGCGGGGCCGAGGACCACAGCTACAACCTGGCCACCTACGGCGGCAGCGCCTACGACGGCGGTTTCGACCACGTCCACGCGGTGCTGCCGGAGGATCCCGCCGCCGAGGAGCGCGGGGGGCGCGGGCTCGCGGTGCTCTTCTGCGACCTGGACGGCTTCAAGTCGATCAACGACCGTTTCGGCCACGGCGCGGGCGACGCGGTGCTGATAGAGGTGGCCCGGCGGCTGCAGCACGTGGTCCGCGAGGGCGACACCGTGGCCAGGCTCGGCGGCGACGAGTTCGTGGTGCTGGCCGACGGCCTGGGCCGGGACGAGGCCAAGGATCTGGCCGGGCGGCTGCGCACCGCGATCATCCCGCCGATGCGGGTGGACGGGCGGGCGGTCCGGGTGGGTGTGAGTCTCGGCATCGGCTGGGCCGGCTGTGGCATGTCCATTGATGAAGTGCTGCACACCGCTGACGAGCGGATGTACCTGGAGAAGCGTGCCAGGGCGGGCGCCGCGAGCGGCGGAAACCGTTCGCACCGGCGCGCGGGCTGACGCGGGGGCGCACTCGCTCCCCACAGCTTCCTGCTGTCCGGCACTTACCTGCGTGTCAGCCGGGGCGGGTAGTGTGCTCGGGATAAGGCGTGTCCGCCGACCCCGGCGGTCGGGTGGGACGCCTGGTGTCGATCATGTAGCGTGACCCTTCCTCCGCTTGTGCGGGAGCGGACGGTCTTCCACTGCTGGGGAGTTGATATCTCGATGTCGCCCGAGAACCAAGGCGTGCCCGAGGACGACGACCCGTTCGCCTACCTGTACCGGGGCGAGGGGGCCGACGGGGGCGCCGCTCCGGAGACCGCGCCGCTTCCCGGCGTACCGCGCACCTCGTACCAGCACGCCACCCAGGTCGGCCGGACCCAGTACGGCCAGCCGCGGCCCCAACAGGGGCCCGGCCAGGGGCAGGTGCCCGGCCAGCCCGGCTACCAGGGCCAGTCGGTGTACGAGGACCAGCCGACCGCGCAGTACCGGGCGCCGGCTCCCGGCGGCTACCAGCCGCCGCAGCCCGGCTACCAGGCTGCGCAGCCCGGCTTCCAGCCTCCGCCGCCCGGCGGCCGGGCCGGGGCCCGGAGCGGCGGCGGACGCAGCGGCGGTCGCGGAGTGATGTACGGCACGGTGGCGGTGATCGCGGCCGTGGCGATCGGCATCGGTGTCGCGGTGTTCAGCAACAACGGCAAGCCGGTCGGGGCCAGCGTCGGCGCCGGCACCAGCGCGGCCGCCTCCACCGGCGCGTCGAGCCAGGGTTCGGACAGCGCCTCGCCGTCCGCCTCCGCCTCGGCCAGCGGGGCGCTCCCGGCCCCGGCGGACGCCGACAAGCTGACCCTGGGCGGCGGCGCCACGGCGATGAACAACCACAAGGGAGCGTCCTCCGCGGACGGCGGCTTCGTGCCGCTCACCGCGCAGGGCCAGAGCATCACCTGGACCGTCACCGCCCCCGCCGACGGCACCTACTACCTGTGGGTGCACTACGCCAACGCCGGTTCCGACAGCGCCGCCACGATCACGGTCAACGGCACGGCGAAGAGCTCGCCGATGAACCTGAGGAACTTCACCAGCGCCAACGACTGGGACAAGGCCTGGCAGTCCTCCTGGACCCAGGTGACCCTGAAGTCCGGCAGCAACACCATCGTCATCAGCGACAGCGGCGCCGGGCAGGGCAATGTGAACATCGATCAGCTCGGGGTGACCAAGGACAAGACCCGTCCCTGGGCGTAGCCCCGACCGGCTCCTGACGTCGAAGCCCCCGCGGTTGCTGCCGCGGGGGCTTCGGTGCATCCGGAAGCGGCGGACGACGGCGGGTCAGACCTGGGCCGGGGCCCGGAACCGCTCCGCGCCGACCACCCACTCGCCCCGGCGCATCACCGCCACCAACGTGTGGGCGTCGTCCAGGACCACCAGGTCGGCGTCCTTGCCGACCTCGATCGAGCCGACCCGGTCGGCCACCCCGAGCAGCCGCGCCGGGTTCAGCGACAGCACCTGGGCCGCGCGGACCAGCGAGATCCCGTTCACGGCCACCGCGCGGCGGAAGGCCACGTCCAGGGTGAGCGTGCTGCCCGCGATGGAACCGCCCTCGACCAGCCGGGCCACCCCGTCCTCGACCCGGACCTGGAGCGGACCGAGGGGGTAGAGCCCGTCGCCGAAGCCGGCCGCCGCCATGGCGTCGGTGATCAGCGCGACCCGGTCTAGGCCCGCGCCGGTCATCGCCAGGTCGATGACGGCGGGGTGCAGGTGCACGCCGTCGCCGATCAGCTCGACGGTGATCCGCTCGTCCTCCAGCAGCGCCACGATCGGCCCCGGGGCGCGGTGGCCGATCGCCGGCATCGCGTTGAACAGGTGCGTGGCCACGGTGGCGCCGGCCTCGATGCCCTGCTGCACCTTGTCGTAGTGGGCGTCGGTGTGGCCGATGGCCGCGATCACGCCCAGCTCCTTGAGCAGCCGGATCGACTCGATCCCGCCCTCCAGCTCGGGGGCCAGGGTGACCATCTTCGCGGTGCCGCGGGCGGCGTCCACCAGCTTGCGGACCAGCGCCGGGTCCGGGTCGCGCAACAGATCGGGCCGGTGCGCGCCGCAGCGGTTGATGCTGATGAAAGGGCCCTCGAAGTGGACCCCCGCCAGCAGCCCGTCCTCGACCAGCTCGCTGAGCACCGAGGCCTGCCGGCAGAGCTCGTCGATCTCCCCGGTCACGGTGCTGGCGACGGTGGTGGTGGTGCCGTGCTCCAGGTGGGTACGGGCCGCGACCAGCGCCTCCTCGGCGATGCCGGAGGCGTAGGAGGCGCCGCCGCCGCCGTGGACGTGCATGTCCACGAAGCCGGGGACCACGGTGTAGCCACGGAGGTCGAGCAGAGGTGCTGTTCCGGCCGGCGGAGTCGGGCTGCCGTCGGAGCTGCTGACGTCGGCGCCGCTGACATCCGAGATCCGACCGTTCTCGACGGTCAGCCGTCCGTTCTCGACGACGCCGGTGGGCAGGACGAGCC
Source organism: Streptacidiphilus sp. EB103A (assembly GCF_041261405.1). Classification (NCBI taxonomy): domain Bacteria; kingdom Bacillati; phylum Actinomycetota; class Actinomycetes; order Kitasatosporales; family Streptomycetaceae; genus Streptacidiphilus; species Streptacidiphilus sp. EB103A. The sequence continues at coordinate 155,950 of NZ_JBGCAQ010000013.1, forward strand.
TGGCCCCGGTCAGCACAGTGCGGTCCGCGTTGCTCACGCGGTCACCTCCAGTGAGAGCAGATCCCAGGCGAGCAGCCCTGCGCCCAGGCATCCGGCGGTGTCTTTGAGCATCGCCGGTACGAGCGTGGGCGGCACCTGGAACGTGATCCGTTCCTGGAGCGCGGCACGCAGGGGTGTGAACAGCGTTTCTCCGGCCTCGGCGAGACCGCCGCCGAGGATCACGGTGCGGGGGTCCAGCAGGCTCTGCACCACGATCAGGCCGTCGGCGAGGGCCGCGATCGCGTCGGCCCAGACCTGTTGGGCGCGCTTGTCGCCGGCCTCGACGGCGCGGGCGCAGTCGGCGGCGTCGGCGTCCGGGTCGCCGCTCGCCTCGGCCCAGGCCCGGGTGACGGCGGCGGCGGAGGCCAGGGTCTCCAGGCAGCCGTGGGCCCCGCAACCGCAGGGGGGTCCGTCGGGGCGGATCACGATGTGGCCGATCTCCCCGGCGTTGCCGTGGGCGCCGGCGTCGATCCGTCCGCCGATGCCGTAACCGCCGGCTATCCCGGTGCCCAGGGCGACGAAGAAGAACCGGTCCGCGCCCTTGCCGGCGCCGATCCGTCCCTCGGCGAAGGCCCCGGTGCGGACGTCGTGCCCGAGCACCACCGGCAACGGCTCGCCGTGGCCCGCCCGTCGCCCACCACCACCCTTATTCGGATGCCCTTCGGGCCACTGATTCAGCCGTTCGCCGAGCAGCCTGCGCAAAGGCAGGTCGCGCCAGCCCAGGTTGGCGGAGAACAGGGCGATGCCCTGCTCCTCGTCGATGGTCCCGGGCACGGCGACGCCGGCGGCCGCCGCGGCGGTGCCGTAGCGGCGCAGGCCCTCGTCGCGCAGGTGCGCGGCGAAGTCCAGGATGCCGGCGACGACCGCGTCGGTGCCCTGCTCCCTGCCGGTCGGACGGCGCTCCACATGGAGGAGGGTGCCGTCCTGGGCGACGAGTGCGGCTTTCATGCCGGTCCCGCCGACATCGAGTGCGATGACGTGCTTCACGGGGGACAGTCTCCCTTTCCAGGGGAGTAGAGGTCTAGTCCAGTTTGCGGATTGGTCTGGTCCAACCCGGAACTGGGCCGGAATCGGGGGATTTGTTGCCGTGCCACTACCGAACGTCACCCGACAGTGTCACCGTCCTGAGCTGCGCGGATGCCGATTCGGCCCGCGCTGTGGTCTAGACCAAGTGGAACCGCAGGTCACGGGCCTGTCGATTCCGCAAGGCTGTTCCACAAAATTCATCAGGAGAACCTGCGCGATCGTCACTGTAGGACATCTGGATGCCGTCCAGGGCGCGATGGCTGAGGGATATTCAGACCCTTTGTCCGAATTGTCGTTGCAAGGGCTGCAACGAAGTCCAGCGATTCGGTAAATGGTGTAGACCTCTTGTGGGACGCGTGGCCAGACTGACCGACACAACAGGGACGGCAGATCTCGAGGCACCACTGCCGACCTTGGACTCACATTCGGACCCGGCCAGGACCGGGTTCGCATCTGCGAAGGCGGTAGTTCCAGTGAAGCGTCGTTTGCTTGCACTCTCTGCGCTCGGTGTCGCGGGCGTGATGGCCCTCTCGGCCTGTAGCAGCAGTTCCAAGTCGTCCGGGTCGAGCGCCAGCGGCAACGTCACCCTCAAGCTGCTCGCCCCCGACTACGGCACGGCCGGCGGCCCGGACAGCTCCCAGACGTACTGGCAGGGCATCGCCGACGACTTCCACAAGGCGAACCCGACCATCACCGTCCAGGTGACGACCGTCGCCTGGACCAACTGGGACCAGGTCGGCACCCAGCTGCAGAACAAGCAGTACCCGGACATCCTGCTCGGCGACGCGCCGCAGGAGCTGGCCGCGAGCAACCTGCTCTACCCGCTGACCGACGTGATGTCGGCGAGCACCATCAGCAACCTGATCCCGGTGTTCGCCAAGCAGGAGGACTCCAACGGCGTCGCCTACGGCGCCCCGTTCACCACCAGCTCCCGCGCGCTGTTCTACAACAAGAAGCTCTTCGCCGCGGCCAAGATCGCCTCCCCGCCGAAGACCTGGGCCGACATCCAGACCGACGCCGCCAAGATCAAGGCGCTGGGCAACGGCACCATCGGCTACGGCCTGCCGCTCGGCCCCGAGGAGGCCCAGGCCGAGTCCTTCCTGTGGATGCTGGGCAACGGCGGCGGCTACGTCGACGCCTCCGGCAAGTACGCCATCAACTCGGCGGCCAACATCGAGACCTTCAAGTTCCTGACCCAGCTGGTCAAGGCGGGCGACACCGAGCCCAGCCCGGCGACCGTGAACCGCACCAAGGACACCTGGGCGGCGTTCGCCGACGGCACCGTCGGCATGGCCGGCGGGTCCGGTGCGCTGATCCCGTCCATCACCAAGGCCGGCAAGCTGACCAGTGCCGACTACGGTGTGACCACCATGCCCGGCAAGACCGGCCCGCTGACCCAGGCCCTCGCGGTCCACGACGACGTCACCGCGTTCAAGGCCGGCGGCCACGCGGCCCAGATCAAGCAGTTCCTGGACTTCGCCTACGCCGACAAGTACCAGATCCAGTTCGACAAGGAGTACTCGCTGCTGCCCGCCACGACCAGCGCGTCCACGTCGCTCTCGGCCTCGGACCCCATCGCGGCCGGCTTCCTGGCCACCGTCCCCAACGCGGTGGTCTACCCGTCCAACTCCAACTGGAACACGGTGAAGACCAAGATCCAGCAGACCATCGGCACCGCGGCACAGGGCACCGACCCCGCCACGGTCCTCGGCGCCCTGCAGACCTTCGCCAGCAACAACTAGTCCGTCCGCACGAAGTCCGCACTGCCGGCGGCCGACGCAGCGAATCCTCTCGCTGCGCCGGCCTCCGGCGCGCACCGCATGGAGAAGACCATGACGCAAACGACTCAGGCCAGCGTGCGGGGGTCGGCTCCCGACCCGGGTGGGGCACCACGCCGGCAACCGCGCCGAACCGGTGCACTGGTACGGGCGCTGGCGCCGCTGCCCTGGATCGGACCGGCCATCGGCCTGATCCTCTTCGTGGTGATCTGGCCGGTCATCGCGATGTTCCAGACCTCCCGCGAGCACTACTCCTCACTGGGCGTGCTGATCGGCTCCGCGGGCTGGAACAACTTCACCAGACTCTTCGCCGAGGCCGACCTCGGCGGAGTCGTCGTGCGCACGGTCATCTGGGTCGTCGCAGTCGTCGGGATGACGGTGCTGATCTCGCTGGGCGTCGCCCAGCTGTTCAACAAGGAGTTCCCGGGCCGCCGGTTCGCCCGCTGGGCCCTGATCGCCCCCTGGGCCGCCTCCGTGGTGATGACCTCCATCATCTTCAAGTGGATGCTGGACCCCAACAACGGCGTCGTCTACGTCCTGCTGAAGCAGCTCGGCGTGGTCAAGAACTTCAACACCAACGACACCAACTGGCTCGGCGACCCGACCACGGCGTTCTGGTGCGCGGTCTTCGTCGCGGTCTTCGTCTCGATCCCGTTCACCACCTACGCCCTGCTGGCCGGCCTGCAGGCGGTCCCGTCCGACGTCTACGAGGCGGCCAAGCTCGACGGCGCCAACCCGCTGCGGACCTACTGGTCGATCACCCTGCCGCTGCTGCGCCCCGCGCTGCTGGTGGCGGCCCTGATCAATGTGATGAACGTCTTCAACTCCTTCCCGATCATCTGGGAGTTGAGCGGTGGCGGCCCCGGCAGCCAGTCGGCGACCACCACGATCTTCATGTACCAGCTCAAGCAGTCGAGCATCGGCGAGGCCGCGGCGATGTCGGTGGTCAACTTCGGCTTCATCATCGTGATCGTCCTGCTGTTCCTGCGGGCGTCCAAGTGGAATTCCGCGGAGGACTGACATGACCACCCAAACCATCGCCGCGCCCGCGCGGTCCGCCCGGGGGGCCGCTCCGCGTCGCAACCTGCCGCGGCTCAGGACGATCGTCCTCGCGGGCAGCGCCTATGTGATCGGCCTCATCTTCCTGCTGCCGTACCTGGAAATGGTCATCACGGCGCTGCGGCCGGCGGGGGAGATCAAGGACCGCAACTACCTGCCGCACCACTTCGACTTCTCCAACTTCACCAACATCTGGTCCACCGGGCTCGGCACCAACCTGTCGGTGAGCCTGGAGATCGCGGTCGGCTCCACCGCGCTGGTGCTGCTGGTGGCGATCCCGGCCGCGTACTACACCGCGCGGCGCGACTTCCGCGGCAAGAAGCTGTTCCTGCTGCTGGTGCTGATCACCCAGATGTTCCAGCCCACCGCGATGATCGTCGGCATCTACCGCGAGTTCCTCACCTTCAACATGATCGACTCGGTCTGGGCGCTGATCCTGGTGAACGCCGGGTTCAACATGGCCTTCGCGGTGTGGATCCTGAACGCCTACTTCGGCGCGATCCCCAAGGAGATCGAGGAGGCCGCGGTCGTCGACGGCTGCAGCCGGGTCGGCGCCATGTTCCGGGTGATCATCCCGCTGGCGATGCCCGGCATCGTCACCGCGCTCATCTTCACCTTCATCGCCGCGTGGAACGAGTTCATCGTCGCCCTGACCCTGATCTCGTCCCTGGACAAGCAGCCGCTGACGGTCAAGACGTCCGACTACATCGGCCAGTACTCCACCGACTGGCAGCACCTGTTCGCCGGCTCGGTGATCGCCACCATCCCGGTGATCATCCTGTTCGCGCTGATCGAGGGCAAGGTCGTCTCCGGGCTGACCTCCGGGTCCGTGAAGTAGCGGATCGCGGAACGGCGAAGCGCGGGCCCCGGCAGAGTCGCCGGGACCCGCGCTTCTGTGTCCGCTTGTCAGCCGAGGGTGATGTGGTAGGCCTTGCGCAGGGTCTCGTGGACCTTCCACACCGTCCTGTCGCCCTCGCGCAGCACGCAGGCGTCGCCGGGGCCGACGTCGAAGGTGTCGCCTCCCTCGACGGCGATCGTGGCCCGGCCGCTGACGACGACGAACAGCTCGTTGGCCTCGGTGTCGCTCACCGTGCCCGGGGTGATCTGCCAGATCCCGCGGATCTGCTGCCCGTCCTCCGACTCCCACAGGACCTTGCCGGAGACCTCGGGGCTGCCCGCGATGATCTGCGACGGGTCGAGCGGGTCGGGCTCCAGGTCGGCGTCCGGGACGTGTACGGCGAAGCTCGTGCTGGTCATAGCCTCGACGCTAGCCTCCGGGGGAGGCGGCCGGGCAGCAGCACTGTGTGTCGTACCCGGGCGGAAACTTCCACTATGTATACCCTCCCCGGGCTCTGAGCCCCCGAGCTAGGGGTGCTGCGAGGGGGCAGGGCTTCGGCTCGTGAGGCAGCTTATCCATGGTCGCCGCGTACTCTTTCGGGCATGGATTCGAGCGACGGGCAACTCATGCCCGAGGCCCTGCGTGCTCTGGCTGATGTACCTCTTGAGCTGGACGGTGCGGGGCTGCGCTTTCTGCCGGGCTTCCTGCCCGTCGAAATGACGGTGCTGTGGATCCGTGACATCGTCGCTCCTGGTCGAGCCACGCCGAACGACTTCCTCGTCTTCGGCGAAACCTGCGTCGATGAGATCGACTACACCGCGTTCTGGCTCGTCCGGCCGGGTGCGGCGATCGAGGACCAGCCCGTCGTGAGCATCGGTTACGGTGCTCCTCAACTCCTCGCCGCCAGCCTCGCCGACTTCTTGTGGTTCCTGGCCGACGCGTTCAACCCCAAGGGCATCGACGGTCGGCTAGAGGATTCCGCCAACTACGAACTGATACGCATCGCTGGGCGCTTCGCCCCGGACAACCGGCAGACCTGCACTAGCGCGGAAAGTCGAGCCGCCGAGGAGTTCCCCAATTTCGCGGATCTCTTCGTCCGGAACTGACACGGGGACAAGAATCTGTCGGGTCACTCACACGCTGCGCCGAATCCTTCTGCCGCGCACCTCAGTCTTCTCGGCGCTTCGCCAGCCGGTACGGACCGAGGTAGTAGGAGATTGCGGTCAGCGAGGGGCCATCGGCAACTTCCCCTTCGGTAACGAGCTTGATCACGTCATCGGTGGGGATCCACTCGACTCGGGATGACTCGCTGAGGTCGGTTGGTGCGCCGATGTGGGTGCATTCGGTGGCGTGGAAGCTGCTGAAGCGCATGGTGGAGAGGCCGCTCAACGCGTTGTAGCTGGTCATCGGGGCGATGTGGCCTGGGCGCCAGCCGGTTTCCTCCTCGATCTCGCGTCGGATTGCCTCGGCGGGTTCCTCGCCGGGATCGGTCCAGCCGGCCGGGACCTCCCAACCCCAGGTGTCGGGGATGAAGCGGTGCCGCCAAATGAGCAGCATGCGGTCTTGGTCGTCGGTGACGACGGCGGTGGTGGAGGCTCGGGGCATGGTGAGGACGTGGTGGTCGACTCGGCCGATGCCGGGGATGTCGACGTCGTCGAGCCAGACGTTGACCCAGTCGCTGGCGTAGACCAGGCGTCGCCCGTGGCTCTCCCACTGCACGTGGTTCTCCTCAGATGGTCGGTTGTGCCGAGGTGTCCGCTACCCGCTCCGTGAGCGCTGCAACTGCGGTGCTGGTCTGCCATGGGTCCAGTTGCGAGCGTAGCCCGTTGGCACGGTTGATGATCGGTTGCACCATGCTGTCTTGGGCCATGTCGAGGGCTGTTTGAGCAAGGCGGCAGGCTTCCTCGACTTCGTTCTGTCCGATCCGGCACTGCGCGAGATCGAACGTCAGCAGCGCGCGGCCCTTGGCATCGCCTGCGTCTCGCTTGTCGACGGCGGCGGACAACTGGCGGTCGGCCTCTATGAAGTCGCCGATGAGCAACATGCTGCTGCCTGCGATGCCGTCGAAGCGTGCGGCGTTGAAGAAGTCGATGCCGCCGGGGTCCTCGGCTTGGGTGAGGTCGACAGCGGACCTGTTCAGGGCTTCCAGGGTCTGTGTCTGGTTGCCGACGGCGGCGTGTGCGCGGGCGAGGTTGGCGTTGATCCAGGCTCGTCGGCGGGCGGGGGCTGAGGCGGACAGGGCCTGTGCCTGGGCGAGGAGGGCGACTGCCTCTTCGGGGCGTTTGGAGAAGTACGGGCCGATGCTCTGCATGGTCAGCAGCCACGCCATCAGTGCGGCGTCTTCAGCTTCCTGCGCTGCGATCTGGCCGACGTGGAACAAGGCGGCGGACTGGCTGATGTCGTTGACGTCGATGAAGGCGTTGCCCGCCAGCCCCGCCAGGGTGCCGAGCAATTGGACGACCTTGCGCCGGGTCTTGAGGGACTGCGGCCGGTCCAGGAGCAGCTGGATCTTTGACAGCTGCTGGACCATCTGCGGGAGGAGCTGCCCGGGTGGCGAGGAGGGATAGAGAGTCGCGTTGGTGAAGACAGCGGCCTCTAGGGCCGCCAGGGCCTCTGCGCTGACCTCGGAGCGGGTGAGCGTGTCGAGCAGCTCCCACGTCTCAACAGCGGGCACAGGCGGCGCTGAGAGGGCGGAGGCGTGGGTCTCCCAGGGGCGTGCTGGCAGTCCCAGGAGGTGACCGGGGATCCCGAGTCCGTCAGCGATGCGTTCGATCACCTGGGGTCCCCGGATCCTGCGGTCGCCCCGGATCACGTCGCCGATGCGGGCGCTGGTCATCTTGCCGACGGCAGCGGCAATGTCGGCCTGACTGGCCCCCGCGCGCCTGTTGACGAGGCGAAAGATTTCCTGGATATCCCGGTTCGCACACGCCTGCTGCATGGCCGGGCTGTTCAGTAACTCGTCGGAGATGGTCAAAGGGTAGTGCATTCCGCGCGTCGCGTGTTCGGTCATTGCTCGCCCCGTGCATCGGAAATGCCGGGTTTCAGGCTATGGCCGAACGGGGTTACGGGGTACCCCGTTTCGTCCGATGGGGTACCCCCGGCTGCGTTCCATCAGACCTGTCGGAGGGCGACTCTGGGGGAGCCGGGATGCAAGCGATCTCCGCCGACCTGCTGACCAGGGACGGATGGTTGCCCCGGACGTGCTGATCCGCTTGCGGCCGGATCACATGATCGCTTCTGGGAGAGAGGAGTGCGTCGTGACTGTTTCCGTGGATGCTGAGCTGGCGTCTCGGGTCACTCCGGTGTCGTTCTGCGCCGATTTCGATCACGCGGCAATGGTGTGGCGGGTCACGGTCGATGGCGAGGTGGCACAGGGCTCGGACGGCCTCCCATTGCGCTGGTTCAGCTTCAGCGCTGCCTACGCCTTCAAGGAGCAGTTGCGGCGAGAGGCCGGGTACGGCTCGGGGATGTGGGGGCGGGGACTGTGACGACCGATGAGGGCACGCCGGTATTTGGGATCGGCGCGGTGATCGTGGACACCTGTTCAGGGTTGACCGGCATCGTGACCGATGTTCGTGACGGCCGCCTGTACCTGCGCCCGCCCCGCTGGGGCGAGGAATGGGAGGCAATGCCCGCACAAGTGCGTGCGGCCACCGAGCGCGAGCAGCTGTCTGCTGGCGTTGCCGAGCAGAACTTGCGCAGCCGGATGAGGAGCTGGTCCTGAAGATGCGATTGCCGACAGCAGCCTGACGGATCGCCGGACGCGGCTCGATGTTCCGCTGTGGCTACTGCCGCTGCTGGGTGTGCGTTGCGGCCGGACGGCTGGCCACCGTCCACGGCCAGGCGCACCCGGTGCACGCATGGCACCCGATACGAGCTGGCGAAAGCCGCTCGCCACGGTGAGGCCACAAGACGACCTGCCTGAGAAACCCGCCACGACGGCACCTGTCGCACAGGCGGGTCCACGGGTGGGCGGTGGTCACCGCTCTTGAGGGAGAGAGTGGCCACCGACGGAGCAGACCCCATTGCGATGCCCGGCCTTCCGCCTGGTTGGCCTGCTCCGTGCAACTCCCGCGCGCGGTGGACGGCCTCTGCTGCGCACGGGACGGGACCCTGGTCCCGGTCCTCGTCTGGGGCCAGGGTCCGCCAGGTGATCAACAACCGAAGAGTTAGGGAACCGGACCACCCGCAAACCTTGGCGGGATAGGGGTGGTCCGGGTGCGAACCCTGGTGGTGATCCTACCGGGGCGTTCGTGCGTGCGTTCGGCCCTGCACAAGAGAGTTGAGTGTTTCTCAGGACTCGGGAGGGCTACACGGATGGCGTACGAAGAGGAGAACGAGGCGGCGGCGTTCATGGTCGACCTCGACCCGGACGAGTGGCTGCGGCTGCTGGGGGTGGACTATGTGGCGGGGCGCGAGGCGGACGGGGCGGCGGAGACACTCAACCTCGCCCAGTTCGCGGTCGGCCTGGATCGGGAACATGCGCGGGCGACGGCGAACACGCGGGCCGATGGACAGTGTGTGGTGCGTCTCAAGGCGACCGTATACGGTGCGTGCCGCCTGGCTCATCTTCTGGCGCGGGCGGTGGAGGGCGGCTAAGCCGATGCTGGCGAGTAGCGGCCCTGAGCTGGGCTCTGATGGCGCTGCGCGTCGGCCGGCGGGGGCGGTGGGTTCAGCTCCGCAGGAACCACGATGGTCCCCGCCGCCGTCCCGATACCCCTATGGATCGTCAACACCTCTGTTCTGGGTCCTCGGACGACCGAGTGAGTGCATCGACTCAGATGTCGAAGAGTGGGATGTCGTGCGAGGGCGGTGGCAGGGTGAGGATCAAACGTAGGCGGTTCATCATTGCGAGCCACTCGCGCCCATCGCCTGAATCGACCCATGCTTCGGTCAGCCCGGACTCGTCGCTGGCGATGCGTTCGAGGGCCTCCGTGGCGAGCGGACGAAGGTCGGCGGCGAAGCTTGGCATCGGCTCCTCTGGGCCGTGGCCAGAGGCGATCGGCTCACCGCCAGGGCATTGAGCTGCGATCAGCGCTGTGGCGGCTACTGCCTCTTCCCATTCGGTCACGTGCCCGGTGGTTCTGACAGTGCGGGTCAGCACGCCGCGAACCAGTGCTTCGCGGTCGTCCGCGTCGGCCTGGTCCAGTGAGATGGCGAAATCTGCGGCAGTGTCGTTGTCGAAGGGGCCGGTGTTCCAGGTGCCCAAAGTGGTCTCCTCGTTTCATCCTTCGAAAATTTTTGCACTCACCACCGACAGACGAGCTGTGGTGCCGCTGACAGGGAGGGACGGGGGAGCAGTCGGCGGTTGTCATCGTTGTGTCCGCTTGGCTAACGTTGCACGGCCCGGGGGCGGCCCATGACCTACGTGAACACTGCTTCATCGGCAGTTGGTGATACAGTCCACGCGTCGTCAGTTGAGGCTAGGGGCAGGAGCAGGGGGTTCGATTCCCCCAGCAACCTTCCTCGTGCTCGTTTCGGTCGCGGTGGTCATCAGGTTCGTGGTTTTTGCCCTAGGAAATTCGAAGCAAGAGAACCCAAACCATCACGTCGAGGAAACGAGGAACATCATGAGTGAAGAGCGGAAGTGCCAGGTCGTACTTAAGGTGGCCGGAACGGTCGTTGAAGGCTCTGCGGCAGGTCTGCTGCTCCCCGCCTGAGCTGACGAACTAGAGCCTCGAGCCCACTGTTGGGTTCGGGGCTCTTTTGCGCTGCAGCGAACGAGAGCTGTACAACGCAGTGAAGCTCCTGGTAGACGGGTTCACGACCAAGAACATCCGCACCGCCAGGAGCTTCGGTGCTTGTCTACCCGTCCGGGATCTCCCTGTCCAGTTCGACCCTGCAGTTCCTCACCCGTCACCTGCGTCGGCGCCGCCGGGAAATCGGCAGCCGGTGGCGGCGCCTGACACCCGGGCGTCAGGCCCTGCCCGCCCTCGCGCACCTGCGCTGCGGTGACACCTACAGCCAACTGGCCGCCGCGTTCGGCATCGGCATCGCCACCGTCTACCGCTACATCCGCGAAGCCGTCGATGTCCTGTCCGCCCTCGCCCCCAGCCTCGAACAGGCCGTCACAACCGCAGCCACCAAAGCCTTCGTGATCCTGGACGGCACCCTGCGGCCCATCGACCGTATCGCCGCCGGCCGGCCCTTCTACTCCGGCAAACACAAGAAGCACGGCATGAACGTGCAGGTCATCACCGACCCGTTCGGCCGCCTGCTCTGGGCCTCACCCGCGCTGCCCGGCGCCGTCCACGACATCAAGGCCGCCCGCACCCACAACATCCCCGCCGCCCTGGCCCAGGCGGGCATCCGCTGCTGGGCGGACAAGGCCTACCAAGGAGCCGGCGGCACCGTCCGCGTCCCCTACCGGGGCCGCTGGGACAAGCTCTCCGAAGGCCAGCGAGCCGTCAACGCCTCCCACGCCAAGATCCGCGCACGCGGCGAACAGGCCATGGCCACCCTCAAAGCCTGGCGGCTCCTACGCAAACTCCGCTGCGGTACCACCCGCATCACCAAAATCGTCCAGGCCGTCCTCACCCTCCACCCCGCGGCATCAGCCTGAAGTCGGAAAAGGCTCACTCCCTCGGTCCCACGGCCCCGGCAAGGGCTGAGCAGCCCAATCGAGACTCTGGGCTCAGGTGGGCGGGTCTGATGGTCATCGTGACCGACGGGATGCTTTGGCAGGCCGACTCGATGAGGGCGACAGATCTGTACGGTATTCAGGACATGGCTCGGACACTGAGAGAGAAAGATCAAGTACGCCAGGAGAGGAGGAAAGTGCAGGTCTCCACACTGATCGAGCTGGAGTTACCAATGATCAAAGGTACCTGGCGTGGCGAATAATGTTGTCGTGAGTGGCCTGAATCAGTTCATCTTCTTGCGCCACGGCCCTAGGATGTTGCCGTTCAACACAGCCTCAGGCATGCCTAAACGCGCGTGGAAACTCCGGTAGGCCTGGAGTGATATGTGAATACGGAGTCGAAGCACTAAGATCGCGTTTTGAAGGCTGCCTAGTCTTCCGTATTCCCCACTACCCGCGATTGGGCCCCCATGAACATGTCCGCAGGAACGATCAAGAAGTCGGCTGTCGACCGTGGCGCCGAAGCTGGGCGACGTCCTCTGGCTCGACTGGCCGATGACGCCATGCGTGAGGGTCAGTCGGCCACCACCATGCTCGGCCGGGTGCTTAAGGAGACCGGTCGCAAGAACATCGAGGTCGCTGCTTTTGCTTCCAGCGTCTGATCACCGCGGGCTCCCCATCGGTACCCACGCACACGGACGCTGTGGTTCCTTATCGTCAGTTCGTTGTGAAGCTCCACAGTCGTTGCGATCTTGCCTGTGACCATTGCTACATCTACGAACACGCCGACACGCAGTGGAAGGGACGACCAAAAGTCGCCTCGGGTGACGTGCTGCCCCAAAGCGCGAAACGAATCACCAAGCTCGCCAGGGTGTAACCAGTGTCTGCGTGCTTGACCTGTGTATTCATGCCAATGGAGTGGAGCTAGACCGGCGATTTCTTGATCTTTTCGCCGAGTGCAACATTGAGGCATCTGCCCTTCCGTCGCAGCGCCTCGCTCAAACTTCCGCATTCCCACTACCCGCGATTGGGCCCCCATGCCTCCAGCGCGTGATCCCGCCTTGCCAAAAACTCCAGCAAAACCCAATGATCGCAGGACCCGCCTGTTGGTCTTCCTCGCCAGTCTCGCCATCCTGCTTGCGAGCGCTCTGCTCTTGGTGCTCGTGGGCCATCAGAACATTGTCGAGGTCACAGGCTTCCTGGCCCCATTCTTGCCTCTCCTGGCGGTCTTGCCGGCGGTACGCGGGCGGAGCGACGACCGTTAGCACGATCGACGGAGTGCAACTGGGGCGCATCGAGGTCGCTGCCTTCGGTAGTACCACCGTTGTACGAGTAGAACGTCGCCACGCAGTCGGCCCGCTCATCACCTTCTACTCCTACAAGGGCGGCATTGCCGAGCGCTAGGCGCACACAGCTCCCCGGACGCAAACGCCTGTTCGACAATCCGTACGGCGGCGTCAGAGGAGTGCACACCGGCCCCGGACTCACCTCCGCGCCCTAATTGGGATCGTGTCGCTTGTCGTGCAACACCGGTGCCTTTAGCCGGGAGGTGGGGTGTCAAGGGTGCTGTCCGGCCGGGCAGGAGGTTGTCCAGCACGGCCCGCCCGATGGGCCCGACCAGGGATACCGCCGGGTCGACCGCGTTCTGGCTCTGAGCGGTGATGATCTGGTCGGCCGCGGCTTGGAACAGCACGGTGAAACTCATCCGCTGGGCGGACAGGCCCGGTGTGGCGAACGCGATGTCACCGGCCGTCCGGATCAACGCCTGGTACGTGGTCAGCAGCGCGAAGATTTCCTGTCCAGGCCCGGGACGCTGCGCGAGCGCAGGACCCTTCCGTCGAGGATCGTGGATTTCAATGAGAAGTAGCAGGTCTCCGCCTGCCACCTGCGGTGGTAGGGCTCGAGCAGGTCGACGGCGGGGTAGCGCTGGTCATCGAGCAGGTTGGTCAGCAGGCGCCACAGCTCGGTATGCCGGGTCCCATCGGCCAGGGTGACAGCGACCCGTGCCTCTATCACCCGGACCTCGAGCCGTCCGTATCCGCGTCCGGCCCGGTGCTCGCGGCTGCAGATGGTGGTCAGGTAGGAGCCGTCGGCAAGGGCGTGGCGCAGAGCCGATGCGGTCGGACCCGAACGCCGCGCCCAGAAAGGCGCGGGTCCCGCACTCGACGATGGCCACCAGGCGCACCAGCGGATGGCCGAAGGTGCGGAGCGTGCCGATGTGCTTGCGGTAGTACCAGGTCACGGCCTCCTCGTCGGGTGCCGACAGGGTCGTACGGTCGATTGCCACCAGGTGCAGCCCCCGGTAGAGCGCGCACGCCTGGCTCCGGTCGGCCACCGGGCCGGCCAGCACGTCGAACAGCCGGCGCAGCGGCTCACTGCGCAGTCGGCGCCGGGCCCGCGACAAAGAGGAGGAACACGGACAGGGCCCCCGGGAGCCGATCAGGCCCGCTGTGAGCTTGTCCCAGACCGCTCGGTAGGAGGAGCGCTCGAAGAACACGAGGGCCAGCACGAAATACACCACGACCCGTGCCGGAAGCAGCCGCAGCCTCCGCTCCCGTGTGCCCGTCTCCTCAAGGACCGCATCGACCAACTCGGAGTCGATGATCTGCGTCAACTCGCCCAGATGGCCCGGCGCGTACACATCCGGGGCTAAGGTGCTGGACCGACCACTGACAGACTTCTGCGACAACGGGACCTCCGGACCACTCATCCCCGCCCTAGACACCACGGGGACTACCAGAGGTCCCGCCCCCTTGGCAGGGACTACGCGCCCCTGAAGCAGCGGTGTTGCACGCCAAGGGACGCCGTCGGGGCTTGGGAGCGGTGGCCTTGGTCAGCGCGTCTCGGGTCGCGCGGTCCCACAGCGGTTCAGCCAACCGGACAGGGCGTCCATCCTTGCCGACCACCGGACGGCCACCACGCATGAGGTAGCGCAAGGCTGCCTCGCTTGTGAGGATGAAATGGACGGTCTTGGCGTTCCATTGGGAGCCAGCCAGCGGACGACCGTAAAGCTGCGCTCGTCGGTCGGTGGGGGAGGGCACTCCTTCCCGGGTGAGATGAGTGGCCTCCGTGGCGTAGGTGATCTTGCCGGTTTCGTCGGTGAGGATGCGCTCCGCCACCTCACGAATGATCTCGGCGGCAACCGGGTCGATTTCAACGTGGTCGACTTTGCCTGTGGGGACCAGACGCACGAACTTGTAGCCGTATGACGGCTTCTGTTTGGGTATGCCTGCTTCACGCGCACGCACAGCCTCGTCGCTGTTGCGCTTCTGAATCGCCCTCAGTTCCATCTGTGAGCCCCACGCCTTGATGGGCCACTCGTTCTCGTCGTTCGGGTTGCTGAAGTCCCATACTCCGGCGCGGTCCGCCGTGATGATCTTCCTGCCTTGGCCGGTCAGAAGGTCCTGCGTGTTGAGAGTGTCCCGAACGTTGCGGCCCACCCGGTCCACGCTCGCGGCTGCGATGCCGTTGTACGGTCCCATTTCCTCGCGCAGCCATGGACCGAAACCCGGACGCTTGAGGGGGTCGGTTGCCCCTGACACCTCCAGCTTCGGCCCACGCGATGGTGTGGCCACCAACCTCCGCAACCGCGGTGAAGATCTGTCCACCTTGCCGCTCCGGGGAGCTGGTCGCGTCAGTCTTGCGGGAGAGACGTATCCACTCCCACAAGGCACATCCCGCAGCCGTCATACTCGGTGGTGAGCACGGCATCCATCATGGTGTACCCCTGTCGCATCGGTGTGCGGATTGAGGAAGTACCCGGGCGGCAGAATGACAGGTCGTATCGTCATACGGAGCGGAAGGGCTAGGCGGGTGGACGAACTCACTGATCGGGATCGCGCCGTCCTGGCGTTGGAGGCTCGGGCCTGGCGGACGGCTGGGGCGAAGGAAGCGGCTATACGCGAGCAGCTTGGGCTTGCTCCGGTGCGGTACTACCAGGTGTTGAACGGGCTGCTGGACCGGCCTGCGGCTGTGTCGTACGACCCGGTGCTGGTCAATCGGCTGCGACGGTTGCGGGAGGCGCGGCGGGCTCGTCGTTAGCGGGATTGTGCAGGTCGTGCATGGCTTGTCGCGCAGTTCCCCGCGCCCCTGCTGTGCCTCGGGGGCGCGGGGAACGTTCAGGTCAGTGCACCGGGGTGGGGCAGGTTGCGGTCTGGGTGGTGAGGTCCCAGCACATCTTGGCGTCGTTGAAGCCGCCGGTGCCGTTGGCGGTGTAGTAGTCGACCTCGATGGCGGTGTAGTGGAGGGCGACCGATTCCTGGGGGATCGAGCCGGTGGCTCCGGAGAACTGGTCCGAGGTGACCGAGACTCCGCCCAGCGTGATCTTCGTCGTGGGCTGGGTGGCCCCGGCGGGTGTGAGGACCAGCGCCACACCCTTGCTCAGGGTCGCCTGGGTGACCACGCGCTGGTGCAGGAAGACGGTGACCGGGTCGACGCTTCGGCTGATCACGAGGTCGGCGAAGGTCGCCTTGCCCCGTGCCGTCGGGACGGCGGCGGCGCCGCTGTAGCTCAGCACGGCGCTGACGTGGCTGGGCGCGTCGGGCATGAGCAGCGTGGCGGCGAGCGGAGTGCCGGTCACTGCCGGCGAGATCGCGGACTTGGTGGTGGGAGTGGTCGTCCCGGCGGCGGCGGTTGCCCAGGTGGCGCCGGTGAGCACGGTGGCCAGGGCGAGCGCGAGCGCAGCCCGCTTCTTCACTCTGTTCATTTGTTCGGTGTTCCTTGTCTGTCCGCTGTCCCGTCGGGTCGGAGATCAGTGAACCAGGCTTTCGAACAACTGCCCTGATGATCCGCCAGATTGCTCCCATGCCGGATGGCTTGGTCACGAGCAGGCAGAATGTCCGGAACAGGCACGAAGCAGCGGAAATCGATGAACGGTCGGACACATGGCTCTCCCCGAACCCACGTCCCCCGCCGGCGAAGCCGGTCTCACTGCGATCAGGAAGAACCCGGCGCGCGCCGTCGCGGCCTTCGACTTCGACGGCACCCTCGCGCCGATCGTCGCCGACCCCGAGCAGGCCCGGGCCCACCCCGGTGTGGTCCCCGCGCTGGCGCGCCTCGCGCCGCGCCTCGCTGCGGTGGCCGTGGTGACCGGCCGGCCTGCGGCCACCGCCGTGGAGTACGGCGGGTTCGTCGGGGTCCCTCGTCTGGAGCACCTGACCGTGCTGGGCCAGTACGGCCTGGAGCGCTGGGACGCTGCCAGCGGCGAACTGCGGACCCCCGAGGAGCTGCCCGGCATCACCGCGCTGCGGCGGGAGCTGCCCGGCCTGCTGGCCGACGCGCCGGATGGGGTCTGGCTGGAGGACAAGGGCCACGCCCTCGCCGTCCACACCCGCCGCACCGCCGACCCCGACGCCGCCCTCGCCGCGTTGGACGCGCCGCTGCGGGCCGCCGCCGCCCGGCACGGGCTCGCGGTCGAGCCGGGGCGGATGGTGCTGGAGCTGCGGCCCCCGGGGATGGACAAGGGCGTCGCCCTCACTGCCTTCCTCCGCGAGCACGACGCCGCCTCGGTGCTCTACGCCGGTGACGACCTCGGCGACCTCGCCGCCTACGACGCGGTCGACGCTCTGCGCGCCGCGGGTACGGTCGACGGCCTACTCGTGTGCAGTGCGCCCACGACCGGCGAGCCTCCGGTCCGGGTCATCGCCGATCGCGCCGATCTGGTGGTGACCGGTCCCGAGGGCGTGGTAGCTCTGCTCGAAGCGCTGGCCGACGCCCTGGGCTGCTGACCGACAGGATTGGTTCGTGGAGTGACAATCCGTCAACGAAGGGCCGGACGCCGGATAACAGTGCCATTTCAAGCGCTCCGGAGCGACCCCTGAGGCACTACCTTCCCGTGTGACGCATGGGGGTAGCGACGATGGAATGGAACGTACCCGGGTATCGGGACACCCGGGAGCTGGGCGCAGGAGCGAGCGGGCGCGTCGTACTGGCGCTGCACGAGGAGACCGGCACGCCGGTCGCCATCAAGTACCTGGGGGAGGAACTGCGGCTCGACCCCGACTTCCTGGAGGAGTTCCGCGGCGAGGCGCGGCTGCTGGGCGACCTCGACACACCGCATGTGGTGCGGCTGTGGGAGTACGTGGAGGGCCCGCACGGCGCCGCCATCGTGATGGAGCTGGTCGACGGCATCGCCCTGCGGGCACTGCTGCGGCAGGCCGGGGCGACCGGTCCGGAGGCCGCGCTGGTGGTGCTCAAGGGCTCGCTGCTGGGCCTGGCCGCCGCCCATGCGATGGGGGTGGTGCACCGGGACTACAAGCCGGAGAACGTCCTGGTCGCCGCTGACGGCTCGTCCAAGCTGGTCGACTTCGGCATCGCCGTGCGCAACGGCGACGCCGGGAGCGTCGCCGGCACCCCGCCCTACATGGCGCCCGAACAGTGGGCCGGCGACCCGGCCTCCGCTGCCGCCGACGTCTATGCCGCCACGGCCACCTTCTTCGAGTGCCTCACCGGCCACCGCCCCTACCCGGGCACGGAGTTCGCCGAGCTGGTGGTGCAGCACACCACCGCGCCGATCCCGGACGAGGAGGCGCCGGAACCGGTCCGACCGCTGATCCGGCGCGGCCTGGCGAAAACGGCGGACGAGCGGCCGGACAGCGCGGCGGAGTTCGTCGCCGAGCTGGAGGCGGTCGCGGGTACGGCCTACGGCGAGGACTGGGAGGAGCGGGGCCAGCGGAAGCTCGCCGCGCTTGCGGCACTGCTGCCGCTGCTGTTCCCCTCGGCGGGGGGCCTGCCGGACGGCACGACGGCGCTGGCGAAGACCACGCTGGGCGAAGG
Organism: Streptacidiphilus sp. EB103A; assembly: GCF_041261405.1. Classification (NCBI taxonomy): domain Bacteria; kingdom Bacillati; phylum Actinomycetota; class Actinomycetes; order Kitasatosporales; family Streptomycetaceae; genus Streptacidiphilus; species Streptacidiphilus sp. EB103A. The sequence goes on from NZ_JBGCAQ010000013.1 coordinate 174,044, forward strand.
GCCCGGAGCGGGAGCCGGGGCGGGGCTCGGCGGGGGCCTCGCGGGCCGCATCATCCGCAAGCGGGTGCTGGTCGCGGGTCTCGCGGGCGGCGTCATCCTGGGCCTCTTCGGCGGGGGCTACGCCTCCGGCGTCATAGGCGGCAGCTCCACCACCACGGTGGCCGACCCGGCCCCCATCGTCGTCACCAGCGTCTCGCCTTCCTCCCCACCGGTGACCGTCACCCTCACCCCCTCGGCCTCGGCCTCTGCCACACCCTCACCCACGGCTTCGGCCTCTGTAACCACCCCGACTACCGCTGCACCGACCACACCCGCCCCGACCTCGGCCCAACCCACCACGGCCGCCCCGACCACCACCAAGCCGACCACCGCCCCACCCACGACGGCCCCACCCACGACCGCCCCGCCGACCACCGCTCCGCCCACCACGGCCCCGCCGGTGGTCACCCATGTCACGGATCTGACCTTCGATGTCTTCCAGGTGAGTACGAGCTACCTCGGGGATGCCGTGGCCAATCTCTCGACCGACGGCCCCGGCCCGGTCACGGTGACGGTCAGCTGGTTCGTCAGCCCCGCAACAGGGGCGGGCAACACGGTCCTTCACAGCCAGACGCTGACGCTCTCCGGCAAGACCCGGTATGTGCGCGTCGCCTTCGCTCCGTACCAATTCAGTCGTGAGTACTGCAACTCCACCATGGGGGCGCAGCTCAGCAGCCCCACATCGCAACTGAGTCCGAGTACCAGCAGCTTTGAAGGGTGCCCGATCGGATGAACCCATACGACGAACCCCAGGACGCGCCCCCGCCCGACAGACGGACCATGCACCTCCGCGGCTTCGGGGAGGCGGCACCGCCGGACACCGGGACGGTGCATCTCGGTGGGTATACCGCTGCGGCGGGGTTCGAGGCGGCGCCGTCGGTGTTCGCGCCGGTGCCGCCTCCGGAGGAGGAGGCTTCGGCGGAGAGCCTGATCCGGTTCGGGCCCGGGGTGCCCGACCCCAGGACCGCGCGGACCATCGACGTGTGGCAGGGCAACGCCCCCGGCCCGGAGGCCGCGGTCCACCACGGTCGCACCGAGGAGAAGCGGCGCCGCCCCGGGCGCTACCTCCTGGCGGGGCTGGTGCTGCTCGCCGTCGTGGGGTTCCTGCTCTGGCAGCACTTCGCCACCCCGGTGTCGATCAGCTCGGTGACGGTGGCGGCGGAGAAGCCCAGTCTGACCTGTGGCCAGACCGAGCTGATCACCGCGACCCTGCACACCAACGGCGGGTCCGGCACGGTCGACTACCAGTGGGTCCGCAGCGACGGCACCGTCAGCGGCGCGCTGACGCAGTCCGTCGCGTCCGGTGTGCACCAGGTGCAGCTCCCGCTGCGGTGGACCGTGACCGGGCAGGGCGACTTCCAGGGGACGGCGACGCTGAAGATCACCTCGCCCGGTTCCGCCACCGGCACCGCCGTCTTCAACTACTCCTGCAGCTGATCGTCCTTCAGGGCCTGGTACTGCTCCAGGAACCAGGCCGACGGGGGCAGCGCCGTCCCCGCCGCCGCCAGCCGCTTGCAGCGGTCCGCGCGCTCTGCCGCGGGCATGGTGAGGGCTGTGTGCAGGGCCTCCGCCGTGGCGATGATGTCGTACGGGTTGACGGTGACGGCGTCGTCGCCGAGCTCCTCGAACGCGCCGGCCTCCCGGGACAGGACCAGCGCGCAGCCCTCGTCGGAGACCACCGGGACCTCCTTGGCGACCAGGTTCATCCCGTCCCTGATGGGGTTGACCAGGGCCACGTCGGCGAGACGGTACGCGGCGAGGGAGCGGGCGAAGTCGTCGTCGACCGCGAGCAGGACGGGCTGCCAGGTCGGGGTGCCGAATTCGTCGTTGATCTCCACGGCGGTGCGCAGCACCGAGGCGGTGTACTCGCGGTACTCCGGCAGGTCGTGCCGCGAGGGGTAGGCGAAGGCGATGTGGACGACCCGGTCCAGCCACTCGGGGCGGGTCCGCAGCAGGTGCCGGTAGGCGTGCAGGCCGCGGACGATGTTCTTGGACAGTTCGGTGCGGTCGACCCTGACGATGGTGCGGCGGTCGCCCACGGCCTCCCGCAGCGCGGCGAGCCGGGAGTCGACGTCGGGCCGGTGGGCCCGCTCACGCAGGAAGTCGCCGTCGGCGCCGAGCGGGTGCACCCCGAGCCGGGTGGTGCGGCCGTCGTGGGTGACCGTCATCGCGGCCCGGTCGACCTCCGCGCCGAGGACGGCCTCGCAGCAGTCGGCGAAGGCCGAGGCCCAGCGGCGGGTGAGGAACCCGGCCCGGTCCGCGCCGAGGATGCCGACCAGCACGTCCCTGGCGATGTCGTCGGGCAGCAGCCGGTAGTAGTCCGGCGGGGCCCAGGGAGTGTGCGAGAAGTGGCCGATCCGCAGGTCCGGACGCAGCTTGCGGAGCAGCCGGGGTGTCAGTGACAGGTGGTAGTCCTGGACCAGCACGGTCGCCCCGGGCGCCGCGGCCTCGGCCAGGGCTTCGGCGAAGGCCGTGTTGTAGGCCTCGTAGGAGGCCCACTCGCGACGGAAGGAGGCGCCGAAGACGGGCGTGGTCGGGGTGTTGTAGATCAGGTGGTGGACGAACCACAGGGTGGAGTTGGCGATGCCGTTGTAGGCGCGGGCGAAGGTGCCGGCGTCGATGTCCAGCATGCGTACGGACGGGTCGCCCAGCTTGCCCTGCCGGGTCGCGGCGCGGTCGCCCTCGGTGAGTGCGGCGCAGACCCACACCGACTCGATGTCGTCGCCGATGGCGCTGAGGCCGGAGACCAGCCCGCCGCCGCCCCGGCGGGGCGTCAGCGTGCCGTCGTCCTCCACCGTGAAGGAGATGGGTCCGCGGTTGGAGGCGAGCAGAATCCGTGCCTGGTGCGATGGGGACGGGCGTGCGTTGACCATGATGCAGAGCCTTGCCTGTGCGGAGTGGGGTCAAACGTCCCGGCCGGTCAGCGTGGCGATCGGCGGGCGGTCGAGGGTCGAGAGGTCGACCGTGGCGGGGGTGAATCCGGACGCGGTCCGGGTGAACTGGGTGAGGGTGGGGCTGGCCAGGTCCTCGGCCGCCTTCAGCCGGTTGCTGCGGGTGAGCCGGTCCAGGGCGGTGAGCTGGATGGTGGCCGCCATCCGGCCCAGGGCCTGGGAGTCCTGGTGCCGGTGGTGCCGCACGCCCACGTCCACCTGGGCCAGCGCGTCCAGGCCGGCCAGTTCCAGGGCGTCCACCAGCAGGCCCAGCTCCACGCCGTAGCCGATGGGGAAGGGCAGCTGTTCGAGCAGGGTGCGCCGGGCCGCGTACTCGCCGCCGAGCGGCTGGACGAAGCCGGCCAGCAGCGGCCAGTAGAGGTTCAGCAGCGGGCGGGCGACCAGCTCGGTGACCCGGCCGCCGCCGGCCGGGATGCTGCCGGTGTCGGTCTCCAGCGGCCGGTCGTACATCGCCTTGACGAAGGCCACGTCGGGGTCGGTGAGCAGCGGTCCGATGATCCCGGAGACGAAGGCGGGGTCGAACTCGCGCAGGTCGGCGTCGATGAAGCAGACCAGGTCGCCGCTGGTCACCAGCAGTGAGCGCCAGAGCACCTCGCCCTTTCCGGGCAGGGCGGGCAGCTCGGGGAGTATCGAGTCCCGGTGCACCACTCTGGCCCCGGCGGCGGCCGCCGCCTGTCCGGTGCGGTCGGCGGAGCCGGAGTCGACCACGACCAGCTCGTCCACCAGCGGCACGGCCTCCATCAGCTCGCGCCGGATGGTGGCGACGATCCCGCCGACGGTCGCCTCCTCGTCCAGCGCGGGCAGCACCACGCTGACGGTGGCGCCGCTCGCCCGTTTGGCGGCGAGCAGCTCCGGCAGTGGTCGGTCGGCGGCCGCCCAGGAGCGGCGGCGCAGCCAGTCGGCGACCTCGTCAAGCACGGGACTCCTCGGATGTTGATACCGGAGCTTCGGCGGTACCGGGTGTCTCGCCTCGCGGACAACCAGTGATCGGTGGGCGGGGCTTCGGTTACAGTCTTGGGGACGACCAGTAGCCGCCGCACGGCGGGTACAACGGTTGGCACTACAAATGCCTTCCGGGCAGTAGCCGCAGCGAGCTGCGGCGCCCGGATCGCCAGAGAGCTCATCCAGAGGGACTGAGGGAACGGCCCGTTGAAGTCCCGGCAACCCTCCTGCCAGATAAAGCCGCAGCTCAAGCTGTTGAGGCCCTGGTGGGGAAGGTGCCAATTCCGTCCTGCGGCGAGACGCGCCGCGGGGAAGATGAGGAGAGAGGGCCTCGCCATCATGGCTGCTGTAACCACCGAGTCCGTTGTCACCGCCGAATCCTTCGGACCCGCCGTCGCGCTGTCCTGCCGCGAGTGCGGCGCGCGCACCCCGCTCGCCCCGGACTTCGCCTGTATCGAATGCTTCGGACCCCTTGAGGTGGCCTACGAGCTGCCCACCGGCGACCCCGAGGCACTGCGCGCCCGGATCGAGGCGGGCCCCACCAACATCTGGCGCTATGCGCCGCTGCTGCCGGTCTCCGCCGACGTGGCCTCCCGGCCCAGTCTCAACCCCGGCTGGACCAAGCTGGTCAAGGCCGACAACCTGGCCCGCGAGCTGGGCGTCACCGGCGGTCTGTACGTCAAGGACGACTCCGGCAACCCCACCCACTCCTTCAAGGACCGCGTGGTCGCGATCGCCGTCGAGGCGGCCCGCACCTTCGGCTTCACCACCCTCTCCTGCTCCTCCACCGGCAACCTGGCCGGCGCGGTCGGCGCGGCCGCGGCCAGGACCGGGCTGCGCTCCTGCGTGTTCATCCCGCACGACCTGGAGCAGGGCAAGATCGTGATGGCTGCCGTGTACGGCGGCGAGCTGGTCGGCATCCAGGGCAACTACGACGACGTGAACCGCTTCTGCTCGGAGCTGATCGGCGACCCGGCCGGCGAGGGCTGGGGCTTCGTCAACGTCAACCTCCGCCCCTACTACGGCGAGGGCTCCAAGACCCTGGCGTACGAGATCTGCGAGCAGCTCGGCTGGCGGCTGCCGGACCAGATCGTGATCCCGATCGCCTCGGGCTCCCAGCTGACGAAGATCGACAAGGGGCTCAAGGAGCTGATCGCCCTCGGCCTGGTCGAGGACAAGCCCTACAAGATCTTCGGCGCCCAGGCCGAGGGCTGCTCCCCGGTCTCGGTGGCCTTCAAGTCCGGACGCGACGTGATCCGGCCGCAGAAGCCCGACACCATCGCCAAGTCGCTGGCCATCGGCAACCCGGCCGACGGCCCCTACGTCCTGGACATCTGCCGGCGCACCGGCGGCGCGGTCGAGGATGTGAACGACGAGCAGGTGGTGGACGCGATCAAGCTGCTCGCCCGCACCGAGGGCATCTTCGCGGAGACCGCCGGCGGGGTGACGGTCGGCGTGCTGCAGAAGCTGATCAAGAACGGCCTGCTCGACCCGGCCGCCGAGACCGTGGTCCTCAACACCGGCGACGGTCTGAAGACCCTGGACGCGGTGGAGCCCACCACCGGCCTGTCCGCCACCATCCGCCCCACCCTTGACTCGTTCCGAGAGGCTGGCCTCGCATGAGTGTCTCCGTCCGCATCCCGACCATCCTCCGCACCTACACCGGCGGCGCCGCCGAGGTCGCGGCCGAGGGCGCCACCCTCGCCGCGGTCATCGACGACCTGGAGGCCAACCACACCGGCATCCGCGGCCGGATCCTGGACGACAGCGGCAAGCTGCGCCGCTTTGTGAACGTGTATGTGAACGAGGACGACGTGCGCTTTGCGGACGGCCTGGAAACGGCCACTCCGGACGGCGCGGGCGTCTCGATCATTCCCGCCGTCGCGGGTGGCTGAAATTCACCCCTCATAATCGCGGGCAGGCCGGGACGTCCCTTCGGGGCCGTCCCGGCTTCGCTTTATCTCTGCTGTGCGTCAGCTGTGGCCGTGTGCGGCGCCGCGCTCCGGGAGAGGTAGAGTGGCTTCCGGTTACCCCTGTTGCTGCATGGCCAATCCCCACCTGTCCCGTTGTCTGAGACGGCGGTGGGCGCAGAGCTGTCACTGGGGCGTCAGAAATTCTTAAGCGATATGACGCATAGGTCCGCTATGTCCGGGTCATTTTGCCGACCTTTGTTGCGATAACCATCGCTCCGCCCCATAAGGCCTCCCAAGAATTCCCTCACTTATGCCCTGTTGCGGAGGGCACCCGAGTGGATACATTCAGCGTCGGTTGAAGCGTTGCGTGCGGCGTGGCGCTTCGGTCCGGTCCGCGGAGTGCGGACCGTGAAAGGGCCAGTAATAGGGGAGTTTGGAATGGCTCAGGGCACCGTCAAGTGGTTCAACGCGGAGAAGGGGTACGGCTTCATCGCGGTCGACGGTGGTGCGGACGTGTTCGTCCACTACAGCGCGATCCAGATGGACGGGTACCGGTCGCTCGAAGAGGGCCAGCGGGTCGAGTTCGAGATCTCGCAGGGTCAGAAGGGTCCGCAGGCGGACATGGTCCGCGTGGTGTGACCGCTCGGTGAGCGATCGCTGACTAGTGACAGGACCGGCCGAGCCTCGTTCCGAACGAAGCACAACGCAGGTCTTCCGGTAGGCCCGCACCCCTCGGGGTGCGGGCCTACCGGCGTCCGGGAACCCCTCGGGAGCGCTCCTGACCACCCGCCCACCCGTCGCCCGACCACCACCCCTATTCGATGCCCTTCGGGCCGCGCCTTGCACTCAAGGGGGCAGAGTGCTAATCATTGGCGTTAGCACTCTGAGGTAGAGAGTGACAACGGGCCGGGTAGGTGAGGCCCCGGACGCGGCGGGAAGTGACCGCCGCAGGCCGGGTCCGTCCGTCGCGGGCGCCAGCGCGGTCCACACGCAGCCACCCTGTCCGGGAGGACCACTTCCATGGCCAAGATCATTGCGTTCGACGAGGAAGCTCGTCGCGGCCTTGAGCGCGGGATGAACCAGCTCGCCGACGCTGTCAAGGTCACGCTCGGCCCCAAGGGCCGCAACGTCGTCCTGGAGAAGAAGTGGGGCGCCCCCACGATCACCAACGACGGTGTCTCCATCGCCAAGGAGATCGAGCTCGAGGACCCGTACGAGAAGATCGGCGCCGAGCTCGTCAAGGAGGTCGCCAAGAAGACGGACGACGTCGCCGGCGACGGCACCACCACCGCCACCGTGCTCGCCCAGGCCCTCGTGCGCGAGGGTCTGCGCAACGTCGCCGCCGGCGCCAACCCGATGGCCTTGAAGCGCGGCATCGAGAAGGCCGTCGAGGCCGTCTCCGCGCAGCTCCTGGAGCTGGCGCAGGACGTGGAGACCAAGGAGCAGATCGCCTCCACCGCCTCCATCTCCGCCGCCGACCCGCAGATCGGCGAGCTCATCGCCGAGGCGATGGACAAGGTCGGCAAGGAAGGCGTCATCACCGTCGAGGAGTCGCAGACCTTCGGCCTGGAGCTTGAGCTCACCGAGGGCATGCGCTTCGACAAGGGCTTCATCTCCGCCTACTTCGCCACCGACCTGGAGCGTATGGAGACCTCGTTCGAGGACCCGTACATCCTGATCGCCAACTCCAAGATCGGCGGGGTCAAGGACCTGCTTCCGATCCTGGAGAAGGTCATGCAGTCCGGCAAGCCGCTGCTGATCATCGCCGAGGACGTCGAGGGCGAGGCCCTGTCGACCCTGGTCGTCAACAAGATCCGCGGCACCTTCAAGTCCGTCGCCGTCAAGGCCCCGGGCTTCGGCGACCGCCGCAAGGCCATGCTCGGCGACATCGCCATCCTCACCGGTGGCACGGTCATCTCCGAGGAGGTCGGCCTCAAGCTGGAGAACGCCGGTCTGGAGCTGCTCGGCCGCGCCCGCAAGGTCGTCATCACCAAGGACGAGACCACCATCGTCGACGGTGGCGGCGAGAGCGACCAGGTCGCCGGCCGGGTCAACCAGATCCGCGCCGAGATCGAGAACAGCGACTCGGACTACGACCGCGAGAAGCTCCAGGAGCGCCTGGCGAAGCTCGCGGGCGGCGTGGCCGTCATCAAGGCCGGCGCCGCGACCGAGGTCGAGCTCAAGGAGCGCAAGCACCGCATCGAGGACGCCGTCCGCAACGCGAAGGCCGCCGTCGAGGAGGGCATCGTCGCCGGTGGTGGCGTTGCGCTGCTGCAGGCCGGGATCATCTTCGACAAGCTGGAGCTTGAGGGCGACGAGGCCACTGGCGCCAACATCGTCAAGGTCGCCCTTGAGGCCCCGATCAAGCAGATCGCCTTCAACGCCGGCCTTGAGGGCGGCGTCGTGGTGGAGAAGGTGCGCAACCTTCCGGCCGGTCACGGCCTGAACGCTGCCACCGGCGAGTACGTGGACCTGATCGCGGCCGGCATCATCGACCCGGCCAAGGTCACCCGCTCCGCCCTGCAGAACGCGGCCTCCATCGCCGCGCTCTTCCTCACCACCGAGGCCGTCATCGCCGACAAGCCCGAGAAGGCCGGTGCCCCCGCGGGCGGCGGCATGCCGGGTGGCGACATGGACTTCTGATCCTCCGGATCAGTTGTCTGAGCCTGTCTTACATGTTCCAGCTCGTTCCACTGCGAGGCGGTCCTCCCCGGTCAAGGGGAGGGCCGCCTCGCGGCATCATGGAGTGTATGGATGCAGAGACCGTTGAAGCCGCACTGCACGGCGCCCGGGCCGGGGTGCTGCGCGACCTGACCACCCGCGACATCGCCGACGCCGGGGTCGTCTCCCTGCTGGAGGACGCGGTGGCCCAGCGGCGCTGGTGGGTGGAGCAGTGGCCGGACGGCGCCGGGTTCCTGCTGGGGCTGGTCGCCCAGGACATCCAGGACGCCCTGCTGGACTCCTACGGTCGCTGGCCGCTGTGCGGGTCCTGTGCGGTCGAGGGCGAGCTGCAGGCGCTCAGCGTGGATCCTGAGCTGGGGGACGACCCGCACTGGGTCTGTGAGAAGGAGGGCATCGTGATCGCCCCTGTCGGCAGCCTCGGCCCGGCATGATCCTCATCGACCCGCCGGGGGTTCCGGCGCACGGGCGGATGTGGTCGCATCTGGTCAGTGACAGCTCGCTGGAGGAGTTGCACACGTTTGCGCGGGCGCTGGGGGTTCCCGAGCGGGGGTTCGAGCGGGACCACTACGACGTGCCTGATCGGTTGTATGCAGCGGCGGTGGCTGCTGGCGCAGTGCCTGTCAGCAGTCGGGAACTCGTCGTCCGGTTGACGGAGGCGGGGTTGCGGAGACGTAAGCGGGCGAGGTGACCGTGGTGCGTGGTTGCTGTTCGCGCAGTTCCCCGCGCCCCTATAGGAGCGCGGGGAACTGCGCTGCCAACCAGCTACGGACGTAGAGCGCTCAGCTCCGACAAGAGGTTGCTCCTGGCTGCGACGGCGTAAGCGGACTGCGCAGCAGGGGTGCGGTAGAGGCGGGGCAGCTCCAGGAGCTGCTGCAGGACCGCCGCGCGACCCTCGCGGAACGCGTCGTCGGGGACGAAGGCGTACTCCTCGCGGACGGCCGCCGCGTACGCGGCGTAGGCCGCGGGGGGCCCGCCCAGGACCGCCAGGTCCGCATCGCAGAGGACGGCGCCGTTGCGGTCGCCCTCGGCCGCCTCGTGGGTGGTGGTGAGCCGGACCAGTCGGGCCGTCTCCGCGGTGACGGTAGCCGGAACTCCTGCCTCCGGCAGCACCCGCTCGGCGAGCCTCGCGCTGCGCTCCTCGTTCTCGGACCGCTCCGGCGCGTAGACGGCGTCGTGGAACCAGGCGGCGAGCCGCACCGCGTCGGGGTCCTCCGCCTCGTCCGCTAGCCGGTCCGCGACGTCCAGGACGGCGGCCAGATGGCTCAGCGTGTGGTATCTCCGCTGGGGTTCTGACCAGCGGCGGAGAAGTTCGTCGCCGAAGGGCGCGGGGTCCGCCGACCCGGCGGCGGCGACCCGTCCGAGCAGGGCGGTCCAGCGGTCCAGCAGTGCCGCGGCGAGCGCGGTGTCGGGGTGCGGGTGCGTCGGCATGACGCCATTGTGAACGAGAGCGGTCGCGGACTTTGTGCGATCAAGGGACGATCAGGGCTCGCCGTGCGGCGGCTGGATATGGCAGGCTTAGCGATATGTCTAGACCAATCTTCGAGGTTATCGCCACGTCCGCGCAGGATGCGGTGGCAGCGGCTGCCGGTGGTGCCGACCGCCTGGAGTTGGCCGGCGACATGGCCGCCGACGGACTCACCCCCTCCGTCGAGGAGTTCGCCCGGATTCGTGCCGCGGTGCACATCCCGCTCCGCGTCATGCTGCGGGACGGCGACGGCTTTCTGCCGCGCGATCTGGACGCCCTGACGGCGAAGGCGGAGGCGCTGCGCGCCGAGGGCGCGGAGGAGTTCGTGCTGGGCTTCCTGACCCCTGACGGCATGGTCGACCTGGAGGCCGTGCGTACGGTCCTCGACGTGATCGCCGGCTGCAGCTGGACCTTCCACCGGGCGCTGGACAACGCGGCGGACCGGGAGGCCGTCCGGGCCGCGATCGACGGGCTGCCGGGGTTGGACACCGTGCTGACGGCGGGGGCGGCGACGGGCGTCGCCAACGGGCTCGGGGTGCTGGCGGCGGAGGTCGCCAGGGCGGGGGAGCCGGGGTACGGGCCGCGGATTCTGGTGGGGGGCGGGCTCAGGACCGAGCATGTGCCGGGGCTGCTGGCGCGGGGGATCGACGGGTTTCATGTGGGGGGGATGGTGCGCAGCGGGGGGTGGGACACGCCGGTGGACACGGGGCTGGTGCAGGAGTGGCGGCGTCTTGTGGATTCTGAGGCGCGGGCTGTGGCGTAGCCGCTCGGGGTGCGGGGAACTGTTCGGCGGAGGGTGCACGTGGGTGCATGGTTTGTCGCGCAGTTCCCCGCGCCCCTGGTGGTGGCTGCGCGTCAGTTCACAAGTGCGGCCGGGAGTGGGCGGGTGTGGAGCACCGTCAGGCCGGAGACCGGGCGGGTGAGGCAGACGTAGAGGCGGCGGAGGCCGGTGCGGGGGTCGGGTTCGGCGTCGACGATGGCGGCGGGCTCGTCGAGGACGACGTAGTCGTACTCCAGGCCCTTGGCAAGGGAGGCCGGGACCAGGGTGAGCCGGGACTCGGCGGAGGTCTCGGTGCCCGGGTCGAGGTAGGGCATCCCCGCGGCGCCCAGCGCGGCTGCCAGCAGGGGCACCCGGTGGTCGGCGGCGATCAGGCCGATCGAGCCCTCCTGGCGGAGCGTCTCGTGGCAGGCGGCGACCACGGCGTCGGTCAGCGCGGCCGGGGTGGCGGAAACTGTGGCGTCCAGTGCGGAGCTGTCGTCGGTCGGCGGGGGCGCCGGGACGTGGCGGATCGTCAGCGCGCCGTGCGACTCACGCACCGAGTCGGCCGGCTCCAGGTCGGGGGCGATGCCGGGCAGCAGTCGTGAGGCATAGCGGATCACCTCGCTGGGGACGCGGAAGGTCTTGGTCAGGGCCTCGATCCTGGAACCCGGCTTGCCCAGGTGCTCCAGCGCCTCGGCCCAGGTCCCGGTGGCCCACGGGGTGGTGCCCTGGGCGATGTCGCCGAGGACGGTCGCCGACCCGGTGGTGCAGCGGCGGCCGACGGCGCGGTACTGCATCGGGGAGAGGTCCTGGGCCTCGTCCAACACCACATGGCCGAGCGAGTGGGTCCGCTCGACCAGGTCGCGGGCCTCGTCGATCAGTACGGCGTCGGCGAGGGACCAGGGCGCGGATCTCACACTGCGCGGCGGTTTGGCCCACAGCACGGTCTGCTGCTCCTCGGGGGAGAGGATGCCGTCGGCGCACTCGGCCAGGAACCCGGCGTCGGAGAGCAGCCGGAAGACGAGCTTGGCCGGGTCGACGACGGGCCAGACGGCTTTGACCGCGGCCTTCACCGCGGGGTTGCGGGCCACCGCGTCCTGCACCCGGTCATCGGGCGCCTCGCCGCCGTTCTCCATCTTCACCAGGACGGCGTGCGCGATCCGCTGTGGCAGGGCGGCGAGCGCCGCGCCGTAGCGGATGTCACGGTCCATCAGCTCCTGTACCAGTTCCTCCAGTTCGTACGCCGGGATGCGCCAGCGGCGCGAGCCGCGGACGACCACGCAGGGCTCGGTGGGCATCCGGACGCCGGAGCGCACGGCGCGCCGGAGCACCCGCGCCATCCGGGCGTCGCCCTTGACGATGGCGGCCTCGGCCGGGTCGGTGCCGCTCACCGTGACCAGCGAAACCAGTTCCTCGACGGTGGCCTGGGCCACGTCCAGCTCGCCCAGTGCGGGCAGCACCTGCTCGATGTAGTGCAGGAAGGAGCGGTTGGGACCGATCACCAGGGTGCCGGTGCGGGCCAGTCGGTCCCGGTGCGCGTAGAGCAGGTAGGCGACGCGGTGCAGGCCGACGGCGGTCTTGCCGGTGCCGGGCGCCCCCTGGACGCAGACGGTGCCGTGCACGTCGGCACGGACGATCTCGTCCTGCTCGGGCTGGATGGTGGCGACGATGTCGCGCATCGGGCCGACGCGGGGGCGTTCGATCTCGGCGGTGAGCAGCGCGCTGGTCTGGGACCCCCCGGCGGAGCCGGAAAATGTCACAGCGTCGGCGTCGGTGAGGTGCTCGTCCTCGTACGCGGTGAGCTCGCCGCCGGTGTAGCCGAAGCGGCGGCGCAGCCCCACGTCCATGGGGTCCCTGCGGCTGGCGCGGTAGAACGGCTGGGAGACCGGCGCGCGCCAGTCGATGACCATGGGGTCGCCGTCGGCGTCGTGGACGTGGCGGCGGCCGATGTAGAACTGCTCCCTTTCGGCTCCTTCGGCCTGGTCCATGCCCGGCGTGTGCTGGTAGTCCAGGCGGCCGAAGAACAGCGGGGTGTGGGCGAGGTCGGCGAGGGCCTTGACCCGGTCGGACATCTCGCCCTGGAGGACCGCCGCGTTCACCCAGTTCCCGGTGACGTCGGTGAGGTCCAGCGACTCCACGTCGGCGCGCATGGCGCGGAGCGCTGCGCGGGAGGCGGCGAGGTGGCCGCGTTCGCGCTGCAGGGGGTCGGCGGGCTTGTGATCGGCGGGTTTGTGATCGGCGGGTTTGTGATCGGCGGGCTTGTGATCGCTGTCAAGCGAGGGCACGGTGAAGCCTTCCCGGCTGCGGAACACCGGGGGGTGCCCGGCGCGCAGCGGTCTCAAGGATCGGTGATATTGAGTTCGGAAGCCGCCCGGTACCGGCCGGGCAGCGCACTCCCTAGGCACTCCAGGGTTGGAGGGGGAGGCGGCAGAGCGGACATGGTAGACCCGCGGCCGGGGTGAAGGCCAACGGATTTAATGAGGCCGCTCAGGGAGAACCCTGCCCTGAGGGGGAGGCCGGGTAGCCCGTTCGGACGATATGTCCCGCCCCCGTGGATCGCCCTGTGGGCCGACGCCCGCGCGCGTCGAAAAACCTACGGTTGAACCATGGCTACCGCACAGATCTCCCCGAAGGCCGTGGCCGGCCCGAGCGCCCGCCACGGCAGTACCCCGATCACCGTCGACCGTGACGACAACCACCGACGCCGCCCGCTGCGTACCGCGCTGCGCGGCACCGGGATCTTCCTCGACACCGCCTGGCGGGTCGTACTGCTCGGCCGCGAAGGTCTGTGACCGGTCGTCAGACGTCGTCGCCGGCCAGCACGTCATCCGCGTCGATGATCCGGTAGGCGTACCCCTGCTCGGCCAGGAAGCGCTGGCGGTGAGCCGCGAAGTCCTGGTCGATGGTGTCGCGGGCGACGACGGAGTAGAAGTGCGCGGTGTGGCCGTCCGCCTTGGGACGGAGCACCCGGCCCAGCCGCTGGGCCTCCTCCTGGCGGGAGCCGAAGGTCCCGGAGACCTGGATGGCGACGGTGGCCTCGGGCAGGTCGATGGAGAAGTTGGCGACCTTGGAGACCACCAGCACGGTGATCTCGCCGTTGCGGAAGGCGTCGAAGAGCTTCTCCCGCTGCGGGTTGCTGGTCTCGCCCTTGATCACCGGGGCGTCCAGGGCCTCGCCGAGCTCGTCCAGCTGGTCGATGTACTGCCCGATGACGAGGGTGGGGATGCCGCGGTGCTTCTCCACCAGCGCCTGGGTGACCCTGCGCTTGGATGCCGTGGTCGCGCAGAAGCGGTAACGCTCCTCGGGTTCGGCGGTGGCGTAGGCGAGCCGCTCGCTGTCGGTGAGGGTGACCCTGACCTCGACGCAGTCGGCCGGGGCGATGTAGCCCTGGGCCTCGATCTCCTTCCACGGCGCGTCGAAGCGCTTGGGGCCGATGAGGGAGAACACGTCGCCCTCGCGGCCGTCCTCGCGGACCAGCGTCGCGGTGAGGCCCAGGCGGCGGCGGGCCTGGAGGTCGGCGGTGAACTTGAAGACCGGCGCCGGCAGCAGGTGCACCTCGTCGTAGACGATCAGGCCCCAGTCGCGGGAGTCGAACACCTCCAGGTGCGAGTAGACGCCCTTCCGCTTGGTCGTCATCACCTGGTAGGTGGCGATGGTGACCGGGCGGATCTCCTTCCTGGTCCCGCTGTACTCGCCGATCTCGTCCTCGGTCAGCGAGGTGCGCTTGACCAGCTCGTGCTTCCACTGGCGGGCCGAGACGGTGTTGGTGACCAGGATCAGGGTGGTGGCCTTGGCGGTGGCCATCGCGGCCGCGCCGACCAGGGTCTTGCCCGCCCCGCAGGGGAGCACGACCACGCCGGAGCCGCCGTGCCAGAAGCCCTCGACCGCCTGCTGCTGGTAGGGGCGCAGCGACCAGCCGTTCTGGTCCAGCTCGATCGGGTGAGCCTCGCCGTCCACATAGCCGGCCAAGTCCTCGGCCGGCCAGCCGAGCTTCAGCAGCACCTGCTTGATCTGCCCGCGCTCGGACGGGTGCACGGCGACGGTGTCCGCGTCCAGCCGCGAGCCGACCAGCGGGATGATCTTCTTGGAGCGCAGCACCTCCTCCAGCACCGGACGGTCGTTGCTGGTCAGCACCAGTCCGTGGACCGGGTGTTTGGACAGGGTGAGCCGTCCGTAGCGGGCCATGGTGTCGGCGATGTCCACCAGCAGCGCGTGCGGGACCGGGTAGCGCGAGTACCTCACCAGCGCGTCCACGACCTGCTCGGCGTCATGCCCCGCGGCCCGTGCGTTCCACAGCCCCAGCGGGGTGACCCGGTAGGTGTGGACGTGCTCGGGCGCCCGCTCCAGCTCGGCGAAAGGTGCGATGACCCGGCGGCACTCGTCGGCCAGCGGATGGCCGGTCTCCAGCAGCAAGGTCTTGTCGGATTGGACGATGAGCGGGCCATCGGACACGGGTGGGCCTCCGGAGTACCGGGCAATGGGGCAGACCCTCCAGTGTGCCAGGCCCGCGCGCTTGCCCGGGACGGGTCAGCCCGCGGTGGGCGGCAGCAGGTGCTGGGTGAAGAACTCCAGGGTCATCGGGATCACCCTCTTGAAGTCCGAGGTGAGGTGGTCTCCGTGGGGGAGCTCGTAGTAGCTGAGGTGCAGCGGCTTGTTCTTTCGGGCGACGTTCATGAAGGCGGCCACGACCTGCTTGCCGTAGGCCTCCTTGCTGCCGATGGTCACCAGCATGTCGAGGTCGGCGGTGTTCCCGGCCACCATCAGCTGGGGGTTGTTCGCCTGCTGCTCCTTGCTGTGGCCGCGCCAGTAGTACGAGTCGGGGATGAAGTAGCCGTCGACCGGGACCGCGGCCCTGAAGGTCTGCGGGAACTGCAGGGCCAGCTTGGCGCTGCAGAAGCCGCCGGTCGAGGCGCCGGTGACGCCCCAGCCGTCGCGGCTCCTCAGGGTGCGGAAGTTGGCGCGGACGAAGTCGGGGATGTCCACGCCCATCCAGGTCGCCATCTTCGGCTGGCCCGGGATGTCGCTGCAGTCCTGGAGGTACCAGTCGCTGTCCCGGAAGTTCTGGATCGGCATGATCATGATGAAGGGGCTGGCCTTGCCCTGCTTCGCCAGCTCCACGTCGGCGGCCTGGATGCCCAGCTGCCGCTGGTCGGTGTAGGTGTTGTAGCCGGCGCTGGAACCGCCCGAGTAGAGGGTGATCACCGGGAAGCCGTAGTCCTTGTACGCCAGGTCGTTGTACTGCGGCGGCAGCCACACCCAGACCTTGCCGCTCACTCCGGACTTCGCGCCGTTCAGGGTGGTGACGTAGATCGGGCCGACCGAGGTCTGCTGGGAGACCGTCAGCTTGGTGGCGGGGCCGGTCGGCAGTGAGACGACCGTGCTGCTGGGGCTGGGGGCCGGGGTCGGCGACGTGGGAGCGGTCGCAGCCGGGGAGCCGGTGCTGACGTCCTGCGAGCCGGACGCGTTCTGGTGTGCGGAGGCACCGCAGCCGGTCAGTGCGGTGAGGGCCGTCGCCGCCAGAACGGTGAGTGTGAGCAGGCGGCGGGTGGTGCGTGGGCGCATGGCGGGGCTTCTCCGGCGTCAGGGGGGCGCGAGTCCGTCGCCTCGCACCCCTGATGACATGAGAAAACCATGAAAAGGTTGCAGGAGTGACGGGGCAGCTACGAGCCGGTTGCCGCCTCGCCGCTGAGTTCCGCCACGCCGGTGATCCGGTGCAGGCTGAACGTCCGCACCTCCTCGCGCAGATGGTCGTAGGCGGTCACGAAGCCGCCGCCCACCTGTTTGGGCTCCACCACGCGCTGGCTCGCGGCGCCGTCCGCGTTGACGTAGCCGATCCAGACCCGGTCGCCGATCAGGGTGGCCGCCTGGAGCGCGGCCAGGGTCTCGGCGGCGGTGGTCCGCGGGAGCGCGGCGGGAGCGGGCGGAGCGTCGGTCAGGGCGTCGGCGCGGCCGGAGGCCGGCTGCACGGCCGTGGCCGCGCGGTCGCCGGCCCTGACCGCCTTCACCGCCGCTGTCAGCAGCCCCTCGGGCACCGGCGGCGGCCCGTCGGTGACCGGGACGGGGGCGCTGCGCGGGGGCGTGCGCAGCGCGTCCGCACGGGCGATCAGCACATCGCCCTCGGCGGACTCGGCCGCCGGCGCGAACCCCATCGCCCGCAGCTGGGTCAGCAGCGTGGTGGGGTCGACCTGCGCGGCCAACACGGTCGGGGCGAGCCGGCGCAGCCGCAGCTGGACCGCTCTGCGGTCCGCCAGCAGCTCGTTCAGCAGGGAATCGTCGTCGCAGCGCAGATAGGACGAGGCGGCGCCGACCCGCAGCACGCCGTGCCGCCGGGCCACGTCGTCCACCAGGTAGCTGAGCGGCTGCGGGACCGGGGTGCGCGAGTGCTGGGCCAGGAAGGCGTGCAGTTCGTCGGCGCTGCGGCCGGCGTCCAGGGCGCGGCGCACCGACGCCGGGGTGAAGCGGTAGACGGTCGCGCCGCCCTTGGACTCGATGTCGGCGGCGACGGCGAGGGTCTGCGCCAGCGCGGTGTGCAGCGGGCCCGGCGCGATGGCGGTCAGGTCGGGCTGCAGGATGACGTGGTCCAGCGGCTCCGGCAGCAGCGGCGCCAGCACCGGCAGCGGGTCGTGGCCGTCCAGCAGTCGGCGGGCGTGGCCGGCCAGCGCGCCCCGGCCGGTGAGGCCGAGCTGCTCGGCCTCGGGCAGGGTCCAGTCGACCAGCCGGTCCCGCAGCGAGGCCCCACGCAGCGGGGAGCGCCAGCGCAGGTGCTGGCGCAGCGAGCCGGGAGCGGCGGCGGACCCGGGCGGCAGCCCGGCGAGCAGCTCCAGGACGGCGAGGCGCAGCTCCGGGGCGACCGGGCGGTCCAGGTCGTTGCCGAGGGCGGCCAGCACCTTGTCCTTGGCGTCGCGGCTGCCGACCAGGGCGGCGATCCGGGTGGACGCCAGCCAGGAACGGGTCAGCAGCAGCCAGCGCTCCGGGACGGGCTGTCGCAGCCACTCGTCGAACAGCGGGGTAGGCGCCCAGCGCTCGACAGTCTCGCCGTCGGCGGCGAGCAGGCCCGCGCCATAGGCGAGTTCCAGCCAGAAGGCGGTCTCCTGCTCGGTGCGCTCCAGGGCGGTCGCGGTGCGGCGCAGCTCGCGCACGCCCAGGCCGCCGGTGCGGAGCACGGCCGGGGCCTCGGCGCTCCACAGGTCGAGGACCTCTTCGACGGTGCGGACGGCGGTGAAGGCCTGGGCCGCGGCGGTGCGGTCGGTCTGCTTCGGGTCGTGGGCGGCGGCGGCGGTGACCGGCGGCGGCAGGGGCTCGACGGTGCGGTGTACGCGCCCCCCGCGCAGATACAGCGACACCTCGCGCGGCAGCACCACATTTTCACGCCCTGCCGGCAGCAGGATTCCGCGCGCCTGCAGCCACTCCACCGGGGTACGGGCGTCGGCGGCCCGGACCGGGCGCGGCGGTGACGCACCGTAGGGCGGGCCCCACATCAGCCGGCGCAGCACGTCCTTGACCCCGGGCGGGGCCTCGGCCAGCAGAGCGGCGGCCCGGGGACGGTCCTGGAACAGGTCGGCCAGCGCCGCGACGGCGCTGACCGGGTCATGGGTGGCCGGCAGTCCGGCGTCGGCCAGGATCTCCTGCAGCCGTCCGGGTGACAGCGGCGCCCCGCCGGAACCCTGCGCCCCTGAGCCCGACGAGGCGGCGGTGGCCTCGGCGTAGGTCGGGCCGAGGCCGGTCGGGCCGGGCGCGCCGTTGGTCGGCGAGAGCACGTCGCGGGCGGTGCGGACCAGCCGCAGCTGGTCGGCACCGCCCCAGACCAGCGCCTGGGCGCGCAGCGTGGCGAGCGCCCCGGGCAGTGCGGCGGTGACGGCCTTCGCCGGGGTGTCATCGTCCGGGACGGTGCCGGTGAGCAGGCCGAGCAGGGTCGCGTAGGAGCAGCCGTCCGGGGCCACCGCCAGGGCCTCGGCGGTCTGCAGGGTGAACTGGTCCAGCCGCTCCAGGGCCCGCACCACCGAGGCCCGGGTCGACAGCCGGGTCGACAGCTGGATGAGGTCGCTGGGCACCGGGTGCAGCAGATCGGGCCGCGCCCGCAGCAGCTCGGCCAGGCCCTCGTCGGGCCGTGCCCGCAGTTCCTCGGCCAGGGTGCGCGGCACCGGTGCGGTTGCTCTGGCCCCGCCGTTCCTTCGACTGCTCATCCGACCCAGGCTAGTCGCTCCTGATGACAGCGGTCACTGCCCGGAGCGCGGTAGCGGACTCCCGGGCTCCGGCGGCCGGGGTCGGAAGGGCGTGCCGGAGCGGTTCTCCGGGTACGGGAGTGGCAAGTATCTGGCCACCCCTAAGCTCGTGATCGCGCAGTGGGTGTTCGACCGGGGAGGGCGACCGCAGACATGGGCATCGAGAGCGAGCAGCTCGTCTACGACTATCTCAGCCGGGTCGGCGACCTGGCCCAGGCGACCGCGCTCACCGCCGCTGAGCGGGCACGACTGGTCTCCGGGCTGCGCGAGACGATCGACAGCAGACGCCCCGGCGCGGGCACGGCGGCGACCCGGACCGGCAGCCGTGAGACGGCGGCGATGAAGAAGGTGCTCGACGGGATCGGCCGTCCGGACGAGGTGGTGCGCAGGGCCGTGCACACCGGAGTGCCGGAGGCGCCGGGCAGCGCACGGAGGCGTGCCGGGGCGGGCGACAGTCCGTCTGCGCCCTCGGGGCCCTCGGGGCCCTCGGGGCCCGCTGGGCCGTCCGTGCCGGTGCAGGGCGGGGCCCCGGCCGCGGAGCGGGACTGGTGGCGGCTCGGGCGCGGCCGGGGCGACAGCGTCTACACGGACGCTGCCCGCGGCGGTTACGGCGACGACTTCGGCGGTCTTGGCGGCGGGGGTCTCAGCGGCGGGGGTCTGGGCGGCGGGGGTCTGGGCGGGGGCTTCGGCGGGGCGGTGCCCGGTTCGGAGTTCGGGGACGCGGGCGAGCTGTCGGGGTGGCGGGCCAGTTACGAGCCGGACTTCCTGGATCCCGACTACGTCGACCCCCGCACGGTCAAGGTGCCGCCGCAGCGCCGGCCGGAGCAGGTCGAGCCCGAGCCGGCCCCGCCCGCTCCGCCGCCCCGTCGGGGCCTGCTGCGCCGCACCTTCGGGCGGCCCGTCCCGGCCCGTCCGGCCGTCGAGCCCGCCGGCACCGAGCCGGCGGCCCCGGCCCCGCTCGCGCCGCTGCCGCTGGTGGAGTCGCTGGCGGTGCTGGTGCTGGCGAGCGGCGCCGTGCTGGCGCTCTGGTACGTGGCCGTGCTCGGCTGGTTCCTCGCCTACTCGGCGCGTCGGCTGGGGCGCGGAGCGGCCCAGTTCGCCGGGCTGTGGGTGCCGGTGCTGGTGGCCGCGGTCCTCGGTTTCTGGTTCTACGGGCACACCCACGGCAGGCCGCCCGGACAGCACCTGACGGACGCTCAGTTCAAGGCCGTGCTCCGGTCCACCGTCGCGGTGTGGCTGCGCGCGGCCGCGGCCTGCTCGGCGCTGTTCCTGGCCTGGCGGATCACCAGCTGGCGGCGCCGCTGACCCCCGCTCAGGTCCTGGTCGCGGTGGTGTAGCGGATCATCGAGCGGCGGGTCAGGCAGCCGTCGGCGGCGGCGAGGGAATCGAGCTCGACGAAGGCGGCCTTCTTCGCGTCCTCGCGCCGCTCGGCCGGGATCAGCTCCAGCAGGGTCGCCCGGCGTCCGCTGTTCCAGACCGAGGCCCACCAGTGCTCCGGGTTCCGGTAGTCGGCGACGTCCTCCTCGTCCTCGGTCTCGATGTCGCCGAAGCCGGCCTGCCGGAGCAGGTCGGTGATCTGGCCTGGGGTGTCCAGCAGGCCGTTGCCGCCCTTGTTGGTGGACCACTCCTCCACCGACTGCTGCGGCTCGGCGAAGGCGAGGGCGGCGCTCACCGGGCGCTCCCAGGCCGGGTCGGCCGGGCCGAAGCTGGTCATGGCGAACCGGCCGCCGGGTGCCAGCAGCCGGTGTGCCGAGGCCAGCACGGCGGCCGGGTCCGGGGTGATGAACAGCATCAGGCCGGCCAGCACCGCCTCGAAGGAGCCGGTGGGGAAGCCGGGGTCCTCGGCGTCGTCGACCCGGACCACCAGGTTCCGCAGCCGCCGGGCGCCGATCTCGGCGGCGGTGGCGTGCACCATCCCGGGGGAGAGGTCGATCCCGACCGCGTAGCCGTCCGGCCCGACCGCCTCGGCCGCGGCGAACAGCACCGTGCCGCGGCCGCAGCCGAGGTCGAGCACCCGGTCCCCGGGACGCAGCCGGGCCCGGCGCACCAGCCCCGTCCCCAGCCTCTGGACGAACGCGCCGGAGTCCGGGGCGCCGTACGCGTCGGCGACCAGGTCGAATCCATGGGCGATGGCTGCCTTGCGCTGTGCTGACTGCTTGGCCTGCTCTGCTGTCGTCGGCATCCTGCCATGGTGGAACGGGGTGACCTGGGTCACAAGAGGCGTAACGCAATCAGGTTCTGAGGAAGCGTTGGAGTTGGGAGAGCACCAAGTTGGCGCCGGTGTAGCCGATGCCCTGGAACCAGAGCTGGTCGTCCACCGAGAAGGCCCGGTGCGCGGCGACGGCTCCCAGGGCCGGCCAGGCCTTGCTCCCCACCACGGTGGCGGTGCCGGCCTTGGCGGCGTCCCCGTAGGTGGCGTAGAAGATCGCGGTGCCGTCCAGGCCGCTGAGCTGCGCCGGATCGGTGAGGGTGGTGTCGAACACCGCGCCGGACTGCGAGGCCGGCCGGCCGAGGCCGAGGTCGGCGAGGACGGTGCCGAGGAAATTCTGGGTCGCGTACAGCCGCGGCTCCTCGTCCTGCACGAAGCGCACCAGGCTGATCTGCTGCTTCCGGGCGGCGGCGGCGCCGCCCAGGGACTGGACCACCTGGGAGACGTGCTGCGCGTAGCCGCTGGTGACCAGGGAGACCGAGGCCTGCTGGTTGAGGGCGTCGGCGTGGGTGCGGAAGTTCTGCTTCCAGGGGTAGCCGGTGGTCTCGGTGAGCACCGTCGGGGCGATCGCGGACAGGCTCTCGTAGTTGGAGCCGTCCCTGGTCCGGTTGGAGAGGATCAGGTCGGGGGCGAGCTTGGTGATGGCGTCCAGGTCGGGGGCGCCGATGGTGCCGGTGGAGGCGATCTCGTCGAGCCGGGCGCTGCCCCAGTAGCCGGGGAGCGCGGCGTCGGCGGCGGCCCGGGAGGCGCCGACCGGGGTGACCCCCAGGGTGAGTGCCGAGTCCAGCTCGGCGGTGTCCAGGACCACGACGCGTTGCGGGGCGGCGGGGACCTCGACGGTTCCGGTGGCGGTCTGCACCGAGCGGGTCGCGGTGCCGGACGTGCTGCCCGAGCCGCCGCTGCCGCTGCACCCGGTGAGGGGGCCGGCGCCCATCAGCCCCAGCCCCAGGCCGACGAGCAGGCTGCGGCGCGGAATCTGACGGGGCATGACGTCCTCCGGCGAGGTCATTTGTCACTTTTGAGAAGTATGTCCCTGTGGTCGGCCCATTAGGGTGATCAACATGACTGGACGTACGGCTCTCACCGTCGGCTTCGACCTCGACATGACCCTGATCGACTCCCGGCCGGGCATCAAGGCGGTCTACGACCTGCTGGCCGCCGAGACCGGCACCGCGATCGACAGCGATCTCGTGGTCACCCGGCTCGGCCCGCCGGTCGAGCAGGAGCTCGTCAACTGGTTCCCGGCCGAGGAGGTCCCCGCCGTGGCCGACCGGTACCGCGCGCTCTACGCGGAGCACGGGGTCGACGACTGCCTGGCCCTGCCGGGGGCGTACCAGGCGCTGGCGGCGGTCCGTGCCCACGGCGGCCGGTCCCTGGTGGTCACCGGCAAGCACGGGCCGAACGCCAAGCTGAACCTGGACGCGCTCGGCCTGGCCGCGGACGGGCTGTACGGCTCGGTCTTCGGAGCGGGCAAGGGCACGGTGCTGCGGGAGGAGGGCGCCTCGGTGTACGTCGGCGACCATCTGGCCGACGTCGTCGGCGCGCGGGCCGCGGACGCCCTCGCGGTCGCCGTCGCCACCGGCCCCTACAGCGAACGGGAACTGGCCGAGGCGGGCGCGGACGTCGTCCTCGCGGACCTCACCGGCTTCCCGGCGTGGCTGGATTCCTACCTACGCGCCTAGCCTCGGCCCGGGTTGCTACGCCGCGCTGCGCCGCTGGGCGCGGGCCGCTCGCAACAGCCCCACCAGGGCGACTCCGAAGCCGACCGGCATCACCATGCTCACGAAGTACGCGGCCGAGGGCAGCGGCGTCAGGCCCAGGAACAGCGGGGCCACCGTGACGATCGTGGCCACCGCGCCGATGACGAACAGGATCGCGCCGACCCGGACCAGGGCGTCGCCGGGGTGCTGAGTTTCAGTAGTCACCCCTCAAGGGTATGCACGTCACGCACGGGGATTGCGCCGAGAGCGCCGGAGGCAGCCCCGCCGACCGATCGGGGGTGTGTCATGGCAGCGGCGAAACCGTGGGAGAAACAGCCGGCGAGGCGGCGCCGCCAGACCTCGGAACCCGGCGGCCGTCCTTCGGGAATCGACTCGATCTGCACACGGCCGACCTGGAACAATGGCGCGGCACTGATGTGATCCGCTGAAGTGTCGGCACGGCCGCTTGACGCAGCGCCGGCGGTACCCCTGTCACCACCCCCGCCACACCTTCTCTGCCGCAGGCGTCGTCCTGCTCCCTGCTTCTGCCTGTTCTTCCCTCAACCCATCTCTCACCAGCGACGAGGTCTCCGATGCCCACGGGCAAGGTCAAGTGGTTCAACACCGAGAAAGGCTTCGGCTTTCTCTCCAGCGACGACGGCGGCGACGTCTTTGTGCACTCCAAGGCGCTGCCCAGTGGGGTCGAGGCGCTCAAGCCGGGGCAGCGGGTCGAGTTCGAGATCATCGCGGGCCACCGTGGTGATCAGGCGCAGAAGGTGACGGTGCTGGACGACCTGCCCTCCCTCGCGGCCGCCAACCGGCGCAAGCCCGACGACCTCGCGCCCATCGTGCAGGACCTCACCACCCTGCTCGAACGCATCCTCCCGGGTCTGCAGCGCGGGCGTTACCCGGAGAAGCAGGCCGGGCACCAGGTGGCGACCCTGCTGCGCGCGGTCGCCGACCAGTTGGACGTCTGAGACGTCTCACGCAACTGAGCAGTCGTCACCGATGCCGCGTCGCGCCGGGGAAGGCAAGAGCCTCCGGCGCGACCGCCGGGACCAGGCCGGCCGCGGCGGCCCGGTCCAGCAGACCGTGCACTGCGGCATAGCCGGCCTCGCCGAGGTCGGCGGTGAACTCGTTGACATAGAGGGCGATGTGCTGGTCGGCCACGGCCGGATCCATCTCCTGGGAGTGCGCCAGCACATACTCCCGGCTGGCCTCGGGCCGCGCCCAGGCGTACTCCACGCTGGCCCGGATCGCCGCGGCGAGCTCGGCGAGCCTCTCGGCGCCGAGCGAGCGGCGGGCGATGATCGCGCCCAGTGGGATCGGCAGGCCGGTCGCGGCCTCCCATGCCTCGCCCATGTCGGCCAGTGAGCGCAGCCCGTACTGCTGGTAGGTGAACCGGGCCTCGTGGATCACCAGGCCCGCGTCCACCTTGCCGTCGCGCACCGCGGGCATGATCTCGTGGAACGGCAGGACGACGATCTCGCCCAGACCGCCGGGGACCGCCTCGGCGGCCCACAGCCGGAACAGCAGGTACGCGGTGGAGCGCTCGCTGGGGACGGCGACGGTCTTCCCGGCGAGGTCGGCGGGATCGGCCGACGCCTCCGGGCCGGTCAGCACCAGCGGTCCGCAGCCGCGCCCCAGCGCGCCGCCGCAGGGCAGCAGGGCGTACTCGTCCAGCACCCAGGGCAGCGCGGCGAAGGAGATCTTCAGCAGGTCCAGTTCGCCGCGCTCCGCCAGGCCGTTGGTGATGTCGATGTCGGCGAAGGTCACCTCGGGCGCGAACGGCGCCGGGACCAGGCCGTGGGCCAGGGCGTGGAACACGAAGGTGTCATTGGGGCAGGGCGAGTACGCGGTGGAGAGGGTCGCGGCGGTCATGCCTTCGACCTTAACCCTCGCGCCGGAGTCGGCTGTAGGGCAGCAGGGCGAAGGCCCGCTCCAGGGCGGCGAATGCCTCGCCGATCCGCCAGGCGGCGCGGTCGCGGGGGCCGACGGCGTTGGAGACGGTGCGCAGCTCCAGCACCGGGACGCCGTGTGCGGCGGCGGCCTCGGCGACGCCGAAGCCCTCCATGGCCTCGGCCACGGCCCCGGGGTGGCGGCCCGTCAGCTCGGCGGCGCGGGCGGCGCTGCCGGTGACCGTGGAGACGGTCAGCACCGGGCCGACGGCAGTCAACAGTCCCGCGGCCCGCAGCGCGGCGGCGACCGGCGCCGCGTGCGCGGTCTCGTGCCGTACCCGGCCGAAGCCCAGCTCGGTGACGGTGGCGAAGCCGTCGGGGGTCTGCGCACCCAGGTCGGCGGCGACGATCGCTTCGGCGACCACGGCGCAGCCCAGCGGCGCGAGCGGGGCGAAGCCGCCGGCGATCCCGGCCGAGACGACGAGGTCGTAATGGGTGGGGTCGTAACCGGCCTGGGTGAGTGCGGTGGCCGTCCCCGCGGCGGCTGCGGCGGGCCCGACCCCGGCGGCGAGGACGTCCACCGGGCCGCAGCGCTCCATGGCGTAGCCGCCGGGGAGCGGGTGCGGGACGGGGCCGCTGTGCGGAATCGCCGTCTGCACGCCGCGCAGCACCGCCGCCGCCTCGGGGGCGACGGCGGTGACGACGAGCAGGCGGGGGAGGGGGAGACTCACCGGAACCGGTCGGGTCAGCTCTTGATCGCGACCTCGAACAGCCATTCCCCGTAGATCGGGGCGTTGGTCGCACCCGTTCCCGCGACCACGAGCACGGGGGCGCTGGTGGGCGTGGTCCCGGTGGTCGTGTCGGTGACCATCAGCGTGGAGACCGCCAGCGGGCCGGCGTACTCCCGCTTGATCGGCGACACCGGGGCGCTGCCGCTGCTGCGCGCGAACCAGGTCTTGCCGGCGACGTCCTTGCCGACGTCGATGGAGTAGGTGCCGCTGGCGTTCACCTGAAGGGTGGGAATGTTCCCCTTGGTCAGCTGCGCGGTGATCGCGGCGGCGCAGGTGGTCTGCTGTGCCTTGGTCAGCGCCTTGCCACCGGCGTAGCAGGAGGCGGACGCGGGGGCGATCTGCTTCCAGGTCGAGCCCGACACCACCTGGATGCTGGGCACGGGCTTGCCCTGGCTGGAGGCGTGCTGGATGGAGAAGCCGACCGTGCCGACGCCCACGACGGCGACGGCTCCGAGGGCGAGGACAGCGCGGTTGATGCTCATGGTGCATGAGGCTACCGCCCGTCTGCTCGCACGGTGCGTCGGGGGCGGCCGAGGCGATTGCAACTGAGCCGGTTGCAGCCCCTCAGGGGCGCGGGGAACTGCGCGACAAACCATGCAGGAGCCGCAGGCGAGATCCCTCGGAGCCGCTACGCCAGGTGGGGGCGGCCCACACGGGCGGGGAGGCGGATCAGGCCGCGGAGGGTGAAGGCCAGGGACAGCAGCAGGATTCCGGCGGCGGTGCCCATGCCGACCGGGCCCACCAGCGGCAGGACGATGCCGAGGCCGCCGCCGGCCACCCAGGTGAGCTGCATCAATGTCTCGGAGCGGGCGAAGGCGGAGGTCCTGACCCGTTCCGGGACGTCCCGCTGGATCAGCGCGTCCAGGGCGACCTTGCCCAGCGACTGGGCGATCCCGGCGGTGCCGGCCAGCACGGTCACCGTCAGCATGCTGTACGCCAGCGCCGCGGCCAGCGCGGCGCCGGCGGCGGCGGTAAGCATCAGCGTGACGAGGATCTCAGGCGCGCGGGAGCGCAGCCAGGAGCCGAGCGCCGTCCCCAGCGCGTTTCCGATGCCCAGCGCGCCTGCGGCGATGCCCAGGGCCGCCGTGGGGTGCAGGCCCGCCAGGGGGTGCTCGCGGAGCAGGAAGGCGAGGAAGAAGGTGAGGAAGCCGGAGAGCCCGCGCAGGGTGCCCTCGGCGCTCAGGGCGAGGACCACGGCAGGGCCGACGGTGCGCAGCCCGACCCGGGCGGCCGGCGCGGTGGAGGCCCCGTGCGGCGGCCTCTCGGGTCCCGGTCCGGTTTCCGCCCCGGTCGGTCCGGTGGTCGTGGTGACGTCCGCCGGTTCGTCCTTGCGCAGCGACACCCGCTCCGGCGCGGGACCGTGCAGCAGCGCCCGCGCCTCGCCCTTGGCCAGGTCCACCTGGTGCGGCAGCGAGAACGCCAGGAAGGCCCCGCCCAGGTAGACCAGGAAGGCCCCGCGCAGCGGCCAGGTGGGGCCGATCAGGTGCAGCCCGCCGCCGATCGCGCCGGCCACACCGGTGGCCAGCAGCCCGGCGAGGGTGACCCGCGAGTTGGCCTTCACCAGCGTCACCCGCTCCGGCACCAGCCTCGGCACCACCACGCTGCGGACCACCCCGTACGCCTTGGACGCGACCAGCACGCCCAAGGCCTCCGGGTAGACGGTGAGGCCGCCGCCCGCGATGGAGCTGGTCATCATCCAGGCGATGGCGGCCCGGGCCAGCATCGACAGCGCCATCGCGCTGCGCCGACCGCTGGGGAGCCGGTCCAGCAGCGGACCGATCACCGGGGCCAGCAGCACGAAGGGCGCCATGGTGATCAGCAGGTAGAGCGCGACCCGGCCGCGGGCCTCGCCGGTCGGCACGGAGAAGAAGATGGTGGAGGCCAGCGCGACGGTGATCATCATGTCGCCGGCCGAGTTGACCGCGTGCAGCTCGATCAGCTTGGCCAGTCCGGACTCGCCCGCGCCCTCGGCGGAGGTGGCCCGGCGGATGCGACGACCGGTTCCGTGGACGGCGTGGCCGACTCCACGGGCGGTGGCGGAGGCCCCGCGGTGCAGGGTGTCCGCGACGCGGCGGGCCCGGCCGGTGCGATCAGCCGGGTGCGACCCCGTCGCCGTCGTCTGCCGTGCGCTCGGCCCGGACGGGGAGGGGCTGTCGGTGCCTCGGGGGGTGGAAGACCCCGTAGGCGCGTCGTCGGCCACGTCGCCATCCTGCCTGATCGATCGGCTGTCATGCTGGTTTTCTGCCGGGGGTCTGCCAAAGATCTGGTCCGGAACAGCTCGCGGCGTCTGGTGCGGTCGATCGCAAGGCGGCAGAGCGCCCTCGTAGCGGAGCTACTTGGGCGTTCTGCCAACGCGGCGAGCGGCCGCCACGCGGCGGAGCCGCAATGTGTCACTGTGGCGTCGCGAGCCCGGGCCAGATCTTTGGCAGACCCCCGAAGCCGATCAGCGTGGCGGGGTCACAAGCAGGGGCCACAAGTGGCAAGGGGCTGTCCCCTCCGGCCGCGCGACCGGTACCGTGCACTCAGTGGCACTCCGCTGTTTCCGGCGGAGACGCCGCGCCAATACCTTTTCGTACCGCCCAGCAGTGCCGCGTGGCCGTCCTGCGGCGGTCCGGCTGTCGTCTGGTTCCCAGCGCAGTCGTACCGGTCCGCGGAGTCGCGCAGAATGCAGAGTAGGGACGTCCGTCGACGCCCGCGGCAGGCGTACCACGCCATGCCGCCGGAGACGGTGGCGTACCGGAGACAGTCTTTGGGAGAGAATCGATCCTGTGATGAGTGCTGCGACGACGCGAAGCCGTACCCCCGACCGGCTCTGTGCGGAAGCCGTTGACTTCGCCCGGGCCGCCGCCGTGGAGGCGGCCGGCGAGGCCGCCGTCGGCGAGCACCTGGGCGTGGAGGTCGACGGCGAGCGCGTCGTTACGCACTACTTCGCGACCAACGAGTGGGCCTACCGGGGCTGGCGCTGGGCCGTCACGGTGACCCGCGCGTCCCGCAGCAAGCAGGTCACGCTTGACGAAACGGTGCTGCTGCCCGGCGCCGAGGCGCTGATCGCGCCGCAGTGGGTGCCCTGGAGCGAGCGGCTGCGCCCGGGCGACATGGGCCCCGGCGACCTGCTGCCGACCGACGAGGACGACCTGCGGCTGGAGCCCGGCTGGTCCGGCGAGGACGAGCCCGCGCCCAACTCGGCCCTGGCCGACGCGGCCGCCGCGGAGGCGGCAGTCGCCGCCGACATGGAGCTGGCGACGCCCACCGAGCGCGGCTCCATCGCCTCGGTGGCCCTGGAGCTGGGCCTCGGCCGGGCCCGGGTGCTGTCCCGGCTCGGACTGCACCTGGCCGCGGACCGCTGGGAGAAGCAGTACGGCGCCCACACGCCGATGGCCCAGGCCGCCCCGGCGAACTGCAACTCCTGCGGCTTCCTGATCCCGGTCGCCGGGACGCTCAGCCAGACCTTCGGCATCTGTGCCAATGAGTTCGGCCCGGCCGACGGCCATGTGGTGGCGCTGGACTTCGGCTGCGGCGGCCACTCCGAGGCGGCCGTGATGCCCGCCCCGCCGCAGCCCCCGCCGCCGGTGCTGGACGAGTTCAGCGTCGAGTCCTTCCCGCTGCACCCGGACCCGCACGGCGGGTCGGTCGTCGCCGACGACCCGGGCGAGGAGCTCGGACACAGCTGACCCGCTGTCAGCTGACAGCGGGTCAGTGGACGGTGATTCAGCCGACGCTGATGGCCTCCAGCTTGGCCTTGAGGTAGGCGGAGGAGTCCACCGGCTCGTACGCCACCGGGCCTCCGACCGGTGCGACCGTGGTGTGCGGGTCGCACTCGTAGAAGTAGACCAGCGACATCAGGTCCTCCTCCGGGGCCTCCGGCGACGGCGGCAGCACCTGGTGGCGGCCGGACTTCCAGCGGTCGCCGGTCCAGCGCGCCATCAGGTCGCCGATGTTCACCGTCAGCGCGTCCGGGTCGTACGGGGCGTCCTCCCAGCCGATGCCGCCGTCGGCCGGGTCGATGTAGACCTGCAGGCCTCCCTTGCCCTGCTGCCGGTCCAGCAGCGTCACCGTGCCGAAGTCGGTGTGCGGGCCGATCCGGAACTGGCCGGGCTGCGGCTCGCCGACCACGCCGGTGCCCGGGTACCAGTTGATGTTCAGGGTGTAGGTCGGGTGCGCGGTGTGGTCGGTGAAGAACGTGGTCTGCTGCCCCAGGGCCGCCCCGAGCAGCCGCAGCACCTCGTCGGCGACCGAGCGCATGGTCGTCATGTACTCCTCGACGGTCTTCTGCAGCGCCGGGGCCTCGGCCTCCGGCCAGCGGTTCGGCTGGAACCAGAAGTCGTCGATGGCGGCGTCGCCGGACGGCTGGTCGGCGCCGACCGTCCAGGACTCCTTGAGGTCCGGCGGGGTCTCGGTGCCCTCCGAGTAGCCGTTGGCCTCGGCGCCCTTGGCCAGCCAGCCCCGGCCGCCGACGTTCACCCCGTACCGCTCCTTGACCTCCGTCGGCAGCGCGAAGAACGCCCGCGCGGCCTCGCGCACGCCCTCGCGCTGCTCGCGGCTCACGCCGTGGCCGGTGATCAGCAGAAAGCCGGCCTGGCTCAGCGCCGCGTCCACGGCGGCCGCGGTGCGGGCGCGCGCGTCGGGGTCGCCGGACAGCCAGGGGGCGAGGTCGATCACGGGGATACGGGGGGACATGCTGTACCTGCCTTCAAGATTCGTCATTCGCCCGCGGGCCTTCCACCAATGTCCTCGAACCACAGCTCGGGCCTGGCCGCGATGAAGTCGCGCATCAGTTTCGTGCACTCAGGGTCGTCCAGCAGTACGACCTCCACACCGTGCTCGGCCAGCCAGTCGTGGCCGCCATGGAAGGTCTCGGCCTCGCCGACGACGACCCGGCCGATGCCGAACTGCCGGACCAGGCCCGAGCAGTACCAGCACGGCGACAGCGTGGTCACCATCGTGGTCCGGCCGTAGCCGCGCAGCCGTCCCGCGTTGCGGAACGCCGCGGTCTCCGCGTGCATCGACGGGTCGTCGTCCTGCACCCGGCGGTTGTGCCCGCGGCCCAGCAGCTCGCCGTCCGGGCCGAACAGCGCGGCGCCGATCGGGATGCCACCCTCGGCGAGGCCCGCCCTGGCCTCCTCGACGGCGACCGCCAGCAGATGTGAGGTGTCTGTCATACGTCCACTTTCCCGTTCCCGAAACACCGGGGCAACGTGCGGAAAGTACGCTCCAGCCCACCTCGCCGCTGACGCCGTGTCGTCCCCGAACTCTGGAGTCAACTTGGCCGCACTCACGCTTCGCGAGATCCTCTCCTTCGACATCCTCGGCGAGGCCGCGCCCGAGATCCTGTGCGGCGGCAAGGGCCTGGACCGGCCGGTGCGCTGGGTGCACTCCAGCGAGATCTACGAGATCGGCCCGCTGCTCTCGGGCGGCGAGCTGCTGCTCACCACCGGCCTCGGTCTGGCCGGGGCGGACGCCGGCGCGCGCCGCCACTACGTCCGCGAGCTCGCGGAGCGCGGGGTCGCTGGGATCGCCGTCGAGCTGGGCCGCACGCTCATGGAGATGCCGTACGAGCTGGTGGACGAGAGCCGCAGGCGCGGCCTGCCGCTGGTCGCGCTGCGGGCCGTGGTGCCCTTCATCCGCATCGCGGAGGCCGCCAACACCGCCATCGTCACCCAGTCACTGACGGACCGTCCGCACCCGGCGCACGACCGGGACGGGCGGGTGGCCGCCCTGCTGGTGGAACTCGCCGAGGGCACAGTACTGAGCCAGCGCGATGTGCTGGCCCGGGCCAGAGCCCTGGACTTCGCCGTGGACCGGACCCACCGGCTCGTCGGCGTCGCGGCGACCGGACCGGCCGCGAGCGCGGTGCTGGACCGGGCCGCCGACCTGTTGGGCGGACGACTGCTGCGGGCGGCGGTGCCGGACGGAAGCGTTGCCGCGCTGCTGAGCATCCCGCCGCGGGTGAACGGCGCCGTCGACGCCGTCCGCGCGGCGCAGGGCGCGGTCGTCGCCGCGGCGGGCGAGGCCGCCGCAGGGGCGGCGCTCACGGTCGCGCTGGGGCCCGCGGCCCCGGGGGAGGCGGCGTGGAGCCGCTGGGGCGAGTCGCTGCGCGAAGCGCGCACCACGCTGACGCTGGCGCTGAGCGTGCCGGTCGCCGAGCCGCACTGCTGCGAGGGCGCGCTGGTCACCTCGTCCCGGGCGCTGGCCCTGGAACGCCAGCTGGTCGGCGACGGACTCACCCCGGCCTCGCGCGACCGCATGGCCCACCTGGTCACCCGCGCCCTGGGCCCGCTCCTGGAATGGGAGGCCGCCCACCCCAGCGACCTGGTCCGCACCCTGGAGGTGCACCTCCGCAACGGCTGCAGCCCGACCCGCACGGCTGCTCTGCTGCACGTCGGGCGACAGTCGCTCTACCAGCGGCTTGAGCGGATCGAGTCCCTGCTGGGGCTTCCCGTGGGGGAGGCCGAGGCCCACGCGGAGCTGCTGCTGGCGTGCTGTGCGCACAGGCTGCTGCGGGCGGGGGACTGAGCGGACAGTGCGGCACGTGCATGGTTGGCAGCGCAGTTCCCCGCGCCCCCAGGGGGCTGCAACCGGCTCCGTTGCACCACCTCAGGGGCGCGGGGAACTGCGCGAACAGAAACCACCGCTGACGGTCAGGTTCCCGCGGGCTCCGGGGTCGACGCCGGGACGTCGGTGACCGAGCCGGTGACCGGGCCGAGTCCGGGTACCAGCCGGAGAAGCAGGTACAGCACGCCCGCGATGACGAACCCTCCGGCGAAGGCGATATCGCCGAGCGCGGGGAAGTGCTTGGGGAAGACCCCGGTGTAGTCGGTCTGGTTGGAGAAGAGCCAGACGCCGAGCCCGGTGCCGGCCGCCATCGCGATGGGCGCAGCCCAGTTGCTGAAGGTCTTGTTGGCCAGGATCGAGGCGATCTCCTCGTCCGACTGCCCGCGCCGCAGCACCCGGTCGGTGAAGACGATGGCCAGCCAGGGGCCGATCCAGTAGGTGATCACCAGCAGGAAGTTCTCGTACTTCGTGCCCGAGTCGTGCAGGCCCGACCAGGCGACCAGGGTGCCCGCCACGCCGAAGACCAGCGCGACCGTCGCCCGCCGTACCGCCGCCGGGAGCTTGATGCCCATGGCGACGAAGGACAGCGAGCCCGAGTAGATGTTGAGGGCGTTGGCGGCGATGCCGCCGACCGCGATGGCCAGCAGGGTGAGGTCCGCGAGCCAGGTCGGCAGGGCGTGGGTGAAGGCGGCGGTGGGGGAGAGGGTGGACGGGGCGGCGATCGTCGCCGACGCCGCGCCGACGACCTCCAGCAGCACGCAGGAGACGAAGACGCCCAGGGCCGGCCACAGCCCGACCGCCCACTTGGGCGCGGACTTGGGCAGGTAGCGGGTGTAGTCGGAGCCGTACGGCGTCCAGCCGGCCGCGTAGCCGAAGGTCGCGCCGGCGGTCAGCAGGAACGCGCCGGGGAAGGCGTGCGCGCCGGTCGCCGCGGAGACGTCCGACTTGCTGAGGATGACCCCGGCGGCGATCAGGAAGACCACGGTCAGCAGCGGGAAGGTGTACTTCTCGGCGCTCTGGATGAAGTTGTGGCCGAAGTAGGCGATGCCGACCTGCAGCACCACCACGATGAACAGGCACAGCAGCGCGGGCCAGCCGAGCAGCGTGTTCAGCGCGTACGCCGCGCTGACGCTGTTGACGGCGAACCAGCCGATGCCCGCGGTGAGGGCGTTCAGCCCGGCGGGCAGGGCGTTGCCCCAGTAGCCGAAGGCACTGCGACCCGCGACCATCTGCGGCACGCCGTGGCGGGGGCCGCTGAGGCCCAGGAAGCCGTGGGCGACGGCGCCGAGGCCGGTGCCGAGCACGATGGCCAGCACGGCCTGCCAGAAGCCGAGACCGAAGACGCCGACGGCGAGGACGCCGACGAAGACGGTGGCGAACTCCATGTTGGGGGAGGTCCAGGTCCAGAGAAGTCCGAGGGGTCGACCGTGTCTGGCGGTCTCGGGTACTGGTTCTGCACCGGTGGGTTCGACGGCGAGTACGTGGTCGCCGTACTCGGATATCTCTGTAGGGGCGGCGGTCATAGGGTCAGTGTCGGGGTGTGTCAGTGACCCGTAAACGGTCGGAACGACGGGTCTACGCGGGGTTACTGCGTACGTTCTGTACGTCGCGCTGTGCGTCGGCCGTATGTCGATGGCGGTGTCCGTGCGGGGCAGCCTAACCCGTACCGGATACTGACATGTATGGCATACGACGATCTTCGGTCCTTTCTTCGGGCGCTGGAACGGGAGGGCGACCTCCGGCGGATCAAGGTGGAGGTGGACCCGTACCTCGAGATCGGGGAGATCGTCGACCGGGTGCAGAAGGCCAAGGGCCCCGCGCTGCTCTTCGAGAACGTCAAGGGCGCCTCGATGCCGCTGGCGATGAACGTCTTCGGGACGGAGCGGCGACTGGCCAAGGCGCTGGGCCTGAAGTCGGCCGAGTCCATCTCGGAGAAGATCGCCGGCCTGCTGAAGCCGGAGCTGCCGCACGGCTTCACCGGGGTGCGGGACGCCTTCGGCAAGCTGGCCGGGATGACCCACGTCCCGCCGAAGAAGGTGAAGCCGGGCGACGCGCCGGTGCAGCAGGTGGTGCTGACCGGCGACCAGGTGGACCTGGACGCGCTGCCCGCGCTGTTCACCTGGCCGGGCGACGGCGGCTCCTTCTTCAACCTGGGCCTCACCCACACCAAGGACCCGGACAGCGGCATCCGCAATCTGGGCCTCTACCGGCTGCAGCGCCACGACCGGCGCACGATCGGGATGCACTGGCAGATCCACAAGGACAGCCGCAACCACGCCGCCGTCGCGGCGAAGCGGGGCGAGCGGCTG
This sequence comes from Streptacidiphilus sp. EB103A, assembly GCF_041261405.1. Lineage (NCBI taxonomy): Bacteria > Bacillati > Actinomycetota > Actinomycetes > Kitasatosporales > Streptomycetaceae > Streptacidiphilus > Streptacidiphilus sp. EB103A. The sequence continues at coordinate 208,477 of NZ_JBGCAQ010000013.1, forward strand.
CCGGTCGCGATCGCCTTCGGCTGCCCGCCGGCGGTGACCTACGCGGCGACCGCGCCGCTGCCCGGTGACATCGACGAGTACCTGTTCGCCGGCTTCGTCGCCGGTGAGCGGGTGCGGATGGTGGACTGCAGGACGGTCCCGCTGCAGGTCCCGGCCGACGCCGAGGTGGTGCTCGAAGGCTGGCTGGAGCCGGGGGTGACGCTGCCCGAGGGCCCGTTCGGCGACCACACCGGCTTCTACACCCCGCAGGAGCCCTTCCCGGCCCTCACCATCGACTGCGTGACGATGCGCTCCCGGCCACTGCTGCAGTCGATCGTGGTCGGCCGCCCGCCGACGGAGGACGGCCCGCTGGGGAAGTTCACCGAGCGCTTCTTCCTGCCGCTGCTGAAGATCATCGTCCCGGACATCGTGGACTACGACCTGCCCGAGGCCGGCGGCTTCCACAACTGCGTGATCGTCTCGATCGACAAGAAGTACCCCAAGCACGCCCAGAAGGTGATGCACGCCATCTGGGGGGCGCACATGATGTCGCTCACCAAGCTGATCGTGGTGGTGGACGCCGACTGCGACGTCCACGACTACCAGGAGGTGGCCTGGCGGGCTCTCGGCAACGTCGACTACAGCCGCGACCTGAGCGTGGTCGAGGGCCCGGTGGACCATCTGGACCATGCCTCCTACCAGCAGTTCTGGGGCGGCAAGGCCGGGATCGACGCCACCCGTAAGCTCCCCGAGGAGGGGTACACCAGGGACGGGGGCTGGCCGGAGATGGTCGGCTCCGACCCTGAAACGGCCGCGACGGTCTCACGTCGCTGGAAGGAGTACGGGCTGTGAGCGCGACTGCCGCTGCCCCCGCTGTACAGGTACCGGGGAGAACCAAGGCGTTCCTGCGGCTGGTGATGATCGAGCACTCGGTCTTCGCCCTGCCCTTCGCCTACACCGCCGCGCTGACGGCGATGTTCCTTGACAACGGACACGTCCACTGGCTCCAGCTGACGCTGGTGACCCTCGCCATGGTCGGCCTGCGGACCTTCGCCATGGCCGCGAACCGGATCATCGACCGCGAGATCGACGCCCGCAACCCACGCACCGCCGGGCGCGAACTCGTCACCGGAGCCGTGTCGCTGCGCACCGCCTACGCGGGCTCCGCGGTGGCGCTGGTCGTCTTCCTCAGCGCCGCCGCGCTGCTCAACCCGCTCTGCCTGGCGCTGGCCCCGATCGCCGTCATCCCGATGGTGGTCTATCCCTACGGCAAGCGGTTCACCGACTTCCCGCACGCCATCCTGGGCCTCGCCCAGGCCATGGGCCCGATCGGGGCCTGGCTGGCCGTCACCGGGACCTGGTCCTGGGACGCCCTGGTCCTCGGCCTCGCCGTGGGCGTCTGGATCGGCGGCTTCGACCTGATCTTCGGCTGCCAGGACGTCGCCGCCGACCGCGCCGACGGCGTGCGCTCGGTCCCGGCCCGCTTCGGCGTGGACACCGCGCTCCGGGGTGCGCGCGGAGCGCATGTGGTGACGGTGCTGCTGCTGGGCTGGTACGCGGTGCTCACCGACGCCGGGTGGGCCTTCTGGATGGGCCTGGTGGTGGTGTGCTGCGCCTTCGTCTACGAGCACTCCATCGTCAAGCCCGGCGACCTGTCCCGGCTCAACCGGGCGTTCTTCCAGGTCAACGGCTTCGTCGGAATCTCACTCTTCGCCTTCGCGCTGCTGGACCTGGTGCTGCGGGGGCTGGGGGTCTGAGGCGCCGCCATGCCGGGGGCGGCGGCCTCGCCCCCGGGTAGGGTCGGACGGGTGGAGCGAGAAGGACAGCAGCAGCGCGAGCCGTGGGTGGTCGGGGTTTCCGGGGCGTCCGGGACGGCGTATGCGGCGGCGGTGGTGCGGGGGTTGCTGGCGGCCGGGGAGGACGTGGACCTGGTGGTGAGCCGGGCGGCGCGGCTGACGGTACTGGACGAGACCGGGATCTCCTTCCGGGACGGGCACTGGGAGGAGGACCTCCGGGAGTGGCTGGAGCAGTCGCTCGACTCGGGGAAGCCGCAGGTGGAGAGCCTGGACGGGGTGCGCTACTGGGCCGCCGGCGACCTGGCGGCCGGGCCGTCGAGCGGCTCCTATCCGACCAGGGGGATGCTGGTGGTGCCGTGCAGCACGGCCTCGGTGGCCGGGATCGCGCTCGGGCTGTCGAAGGACCTGCTGCAGCGCGCCGCGAGTGTCACGCTCAAGGAGCGGCGGCGGCTGGTGGTGTGCGTGCGGGAGACGCCGCTGAGCGGCCAGACGCTGCGTCAACTGGTCGCGCTGGACGAGGCGGGGGCCGTGGTGCTGCCCGCATCGCCCGGGTTCTACGCCGGGACGCGCAGCGCCCAGCAGTTGGTGGACTTCGTCGCGGGGCGGGTGCTGGACGCGGCTGGAGTGCCGCATGACCTCTATCGGCGCTGGGTCGGCGGGCTGGGTACGGGCAGGCGGGCCGATGCCTGAGTGAGGCAGCTCACGTTCCCGGGGTATTGTCGTTGGGATGTCAGGGTCGACAGCTCAGGAGTCTTCGATTCCGGATAATGTCGCCTGGTTGCCCAACGATCGGAAGGCGCGGTATTCCAGCATGGACGCGGTGGACAGACAGCTCATCCAGGCGCTGCGCGAGAACGGCCGGGCGTCGTACGCCGAGCTGGGGCGGCTGGTGGGCCTCTCGGGCCCCAGCGTCACCGATCGCATCAACCGCCTGGAGCAGGCGGGCATCATCACCGGCTACCGCGCGACGGTGAACCCGGCCTCGCTGGGGTTGGGCGTGACCGCGCTGATCGGCCTTCAGCTGTCGGACGCCGCCGACCACGAGGACGTGGCGCACCGGCTGCGCGACCTCGCCGAGGTCGAGGACTGCTGGTTCATCGCCGGCGACGACTCCTACATGCTCAAGGTGCGGATGCCCGACGTGGACGGACTCGAGTCCATCGTGAAGCGGCTCTCCGGGACCAGGGGCGTCGCCCGGACCCGGACCACGGTGGTGCTGTCCACCAAGTGGGAGAACCGGGCGACCGAACTGCCCGACACGGATGCGTTGACCGACCGGAAGGCGTGACCCGCAGATGGCCCTGGTGACTCTGGACGACCTGCGCGACGCGCAGAAGCGGATCGCCGGCGTGGCGGTGCGGACGCCGCTGATGCCCTGCCCGTGGGCGGAGACGGACGCGCACACGCTGCACCTCAAGCCGGAGAGCCTCCAGCCGACCGGCGCTTTCAAGATCCGGGGCGCCTACAACCGGCTGGCCGTGCTGACCGAGGAGGAGCGGGCGCGCGGCGTGGTCGCGCAGTCCAGCGGCAACCACGCGCAGGCGGTGGCGTATGCGGCGCGGGCGATGGGGATCAAGGCCGTCATCGTGATGCCGGACACCTCCCCGGCGGTGAAGGTCGAGAACACCCGCTCCTTCGGCGCCGAGGTGATCCTCGTCCATATGAGCGAGCGGGACACCACCCCGGCCGATCTGGTCGCCGAGCACGGGTATGTGTGGGTGCCGCCGTACGACGACCCGTACATCATCGCCGGTCAGGGAACGGTCGGCCTGGAGCTCGCGGAGGACGCGACCGCGCTGGACCTGGACCTGCGCACGGTGCTGGTGCCGGTCAGCGGCGGCGGGCTGATCAGCGGGACCGCGGCCGCGCTGAAGCTGACCATGCCGGGCGTGCGGATCGTCGGTGTCGAGCCCGAACTGGCGGGGGACGCGAGCGAGAGCTTCCGTACCGGCGAGCAGAAGGTGTGGCCGTTCGAGCGGACCCACCGCACCATCGCCGACGGGCTGCGGACCAACTCGCTGGGCCTGCTGCCCTGGGAGCACGTCCAGGCCTACGTGGACGACATCATCACCGTCACCGAGGACGAGATCCGCTCGACCGTGGCCGTGCTGGCCCGGCGCGGGCGGCTGGTCGCCGAACCCTCGGGCGCGGTCAGCACGGCGGCGTACCTGCACCACGCGGATCAGCTGCCGCAGGGGCGCAGTGTCGCGGCGGTGGTCAGCGGGGGGAATGTGGACCCGTCCCTGCTGGCGGAATTGCTGGCGTAGGCTCGTGCAGGATGTACGTGGCGCAGGTAGTGCCGGTACTGCAGGTTGCGAAAGGGCTGAGGGCCGGATGGACGCAGGACTGAAGCGGGAGCTCGAGGCGAAGGTCTACGCCGGGGAGCGGCTGTCCCGCGAGGACGGCATCGCCCTGTACGAGACCGACGACCTGGCCTGGCTGGGCGGCCTCGCCCACCACGTGCGGACGCAGAAGAACGGCGACGTCGTCCACTTCAACGTCAACCGCCACCTCAACATGACCAACGTCTGCAGCGCCTCCTGCGCGTACTGCTCGTTCCAGCGCAAGCCGGGCGAGAAGGACGCGTACACCATGCGCATCGAGGAGGCCGTGCGGCTGGCGAAGGCCATGGAGAACGACCAGCTCACCGAGCTGCACATCGTCAACGGCCTGCACCCGACGCTGCCCTGGCGCTACTACCCGCGGTCGCTGCGCGAGTTGAAGGCGGCGCTGCCGAACGTGGCGCTGAAGTGCTTCACCGCCACCGAGATCCACTGGTTCGAGAAGATCTCCGGGCTGTCCGCGAGCGAGATCCTGGACGAGCTGATCGACGCCGGCCTGGAGTCGCTGACCGGCGGCGGCGCCGAGATCTTCGACTGGGAGGTGCGCCAGCACATCGTCGACCACGACACCCACTGGGAGGACTGGTCGCGGATCCACCGCCTGGCGCACTCCAAGGGCCTGAAGACCCCGTGCACCATGCTCTACGGGCACATCGAGGAGCCCAGGCACCGGGTGGACCACGTGCTGCGGCTGCGTGAGCTGCAGGACGAGACCGGCGGCTTCCAGGTCTTCATCCCGCTGCGTTACCAGCACGACTTCCACGACTCCAAGGACGGCGTCGTCCGCAACCGGCTGCAGGCCCGTACCACCATGGCCACCGGCGCGGACATGATCAAGACCTTCGCGGTGTCGCGGCTGCTGTTCGACAACGTCCAGCACGTCAAGGTGTTCTGGGTGATGCACGGCCTGGACGGCGCGCAGCTGATGCTCAACCACGGTGCGGACGACATGGACGGCTCGGTGGTCGAGTACAAGATCACCCACGACGCGGACGGCTTCGGCACGCCGAACAAGCTCAGCCGCGAGAACCTGCTCGACCTGATCCGTGACGCCGGCTTCCGTCCGGTGGAGCGCAACACCCGCTACGAGATCATCCGCGAGTACGACGGCCCGGTCGCCGACCGCCGCGAGACCCCGCAGCCGATGCGCTTCTAGTCAACAGGAACCCAGGAACCCTCCCGCACCATGGCACTCGACTTCACCCTGGACCCGGAGCTCACCCCGCAGCTCCGGGCCGGGATCATCGACCTCTGGACGGATGTCAGCAATGCCGGCGGAGCCGTCGGCTTCGTCGCGCCGGTCACCGTCGAGCGGGTCCGCCCCACGGCGGAGAAGCAGTTCGCGGGTGTCGCTGACGGTCCGGACCGGTTGCTGATCGCCCGTGAGGCGAGCACCGGTGAGCTCGCCGCCCTGCTGTTCTTCGAGAACCAGCGCTTCGAGCTGATGACGCACTGGCAGCTGCTGAAGCGGGTCATGGTGCACCCCCGCTTCCAGGGCGCCGGGTACGGCGCCGAGCTGCTGGCCGAGGCCGAGCGGATCGCCCGGGGCTGGGGCCTGTCCGGGCTGAAGCTGACCCTGCGCGGGGGCCGTGGCCTGGAGTCCTTCTACGGCCGCAGCGGCTACAAGGAGGTCGGCCGGATACCCGGCGGCATCCGGGTCGCGCCGGGCGAGGAGTACGACGACGTCCTCATGTGGCTCGACCTGCGGTGAAGGGCTCCGGCGGGGAACCCCTTCAGGGGGCCGTTGAAGATCTGCCCCGACCGCGTGCTGTACTGGACAGGTCGTCCGGAATCGCTCGGAAGAGATCGGAAGAGAGACCCAGCGCCGTGAGCAGCAAGTCACACGCCACCCTCCGCTACACCTCCATGCGGTTCAGCATCTTCGGCGCCGTCTTCGTGGTCGTCCTGGTGCTCGCCCACTTCAAGCTGATGCCGGTGATGGCCGGAGCCCCCGGCGTCCTGCTTCTGCTGATCATCGCCCTGGTCGTGTCCGGGCTGCTCAGCTATGTGCTGTTGAGCCGTCAGCGGGACGAGATGTCCGCGCAGATCACCGAGGGCATCGAGGGGCGCCGCAACCGCGGCGCCGGGATGAAGCAGCGCATCGCCGCGCAGACCGCCGCCGAGGACGCCCTCGACGACGCCGTCCGCGCGGACGCCCAGTAGCAGCAGCTCCTGTGGGATCGAGGGACCGAGAGCTGCCGCTCCACCGCCCGACCGGGCGCGATGTCGCACGCCTCGCGGGGGTCTCCCAGGCGACGGTCTCCCTGGTGTTCTCGACCGGCGAGACCGCCCGCGCCCGGGTCTCCGCCGCCACCCGGGACCGGGTCAGGGCGGCCGCTGCCCAGCTCGGCTACCAGCCCCAGGCCACCGGACGGCAGCTGCGCCTGGGCCGTACCGGGCTGGTCCACCTCGCGGTGCCCAATATGCTCGGGCCGTTCTTCGCCCGGGTCCTCGACGGCGCCCAGGGCGCGGCGACCACGCACGGCCTCGCCGTGGTGGTCAGCTCCGGCTGGGACGGCGACACCCTCGCCCGCGCCTGCGGCACCGGGCAGTTCGACGGCCTGCTGCTGTGCTCCCCGGACGACAGCCAGCTCGGCGAGCTGCCGGCCTCCCTCCCGGTGGTCTTCCTGGACGCCGACCCGGCCGGCGTCGCCGACTCGCCGCTGCGTCGGGCGCTGGAGCTGGACGTGGCCGGCGGTATGGCCGCCGCTGTGCGGCATCTGCGTGAGCTCGGACACAGCCGCATCGGGCATCTGCGCTCGACGGACTCCGCTTACACCTTCCGCTCCCGGCAGGCCGGTTTCGAGCGGGCGGCGCTGGGCGTCGAGGTGGTGGAGGCCGGGGTGTCCATCAACGGCGGACTGGAGGCGGGTCGGGCCGCCGCCCGCACCCTGCTCGGCCGGGCCGACCGTCCGCACGCCCTGGTCTGCGACGACGACGTGGTCGCGGCCGCCGCCTACCATGCGGCCGCCGAGCTGGGGCTGCGGATCCCGGACGACCTGTCGGTGGTCGGCATCGACAACATCCTCGCCGCCCAGCTGCTGTCGCCCGGGCTCACCACGGTGGACCTGCCGGGGGAGCGGCTGGGCAGCGCCGGCCTGGACCTGCTGGCCGAACTGATCAGCGGCGGCCGCCCGCCGGGGCCGGCGCCGCTGGAGACCACGCTGCTGCTGCGGGGCTCCACGACGGGGGTCCGGAGGCGGCAGGTAGGCTCTGAGCGTGGACCCGAAGACTCGTAGCAGGATCGTGAGCGGCGCGCTGGTGCTGCTGCTGTTGGCCGTCGTGATCGGCGCCATCGCGCGCTGAAGCGGACGCGACACGACGGAGGGGCTGTCCCGCTTGAGCGGAACAGCCCCTCCGTCGTCGTCTGTGCCGCTCAGGTCAGAGCTGCTCGATGACGTAGTCGATGCACGCGGTCAGCGCCTCCACGTCGGCCGGGTCGACGGCCGGGAACATCGCCACCCGCAGCTGGTTGCGGCCCAGCTTGCGGTACGGCTCGGTGTCCACGATGCCGTTGGCCCGCAGCGCCTTGGCGATGGCGGCGGCGTCGATCGAGTCGTCGAAGTCGATGGTGCCGATGACCTGCGAGCGCTCGGCCGGCTCGGCGACGAACGGGTTCGCGTAGGAGGACTTCTCGGCCCAGGTGTAGAGCCGGGAGGAGGAGTCCGCGGTGCGGGCGACCGACCAGTCCAGGCCGCCGTTGCCGTTCAGCCACTCCAACTGCTCGTTGAGCAGGAAGAGGGTGGACAGCGCGGGGGTGTTGTACGTCTGGTCCTTCGACGAGTTGTCGATGGCCGTCGGCAGGTCGAAGAAGGGCGGGATGTAGCGTCCGGAGGCCGCGATCTCGGCCGCGCGGGCCAGCGCGGCGGGGGAGAACAGGGCGATCCACAGGCCGCCGTCGGAGGCGAAGCACTTCTGCGGGGCGAAGTAGTAGACGTCCGTCTCGGAGACGTCGACGGGCAGGCCGCCGGCGCCGGAAGTGGCGTCCACCAGGACCAGCGAGCCCTCGTCGGCGCCGGCCACCCGTTTGATCGGCATGGCGACACCGGTGGAGGTCTCGTTGTGGGTCAGCGCGTAGACGTCCACGCCGGCCTCGGCGACCGGGAGCGGGTGGGTGCCCGGGTCGGACTTCACTACGGACGGGTCGGCGAGCCAGGGCGCGGCCTTGGTGGAGGCGGCGAACTTGGACGAGAACTCGCCGAAGCTCAGGTGCTGGGACTTCTCCCGCACCAGACCGAAGGCGGCGATGTCCCAGAAGGCGGTGGAGCCGCCGTTGCCGAGCACCACCTGGTAGCCCTCGGGGAGCTGGAAGAGGCTGCTCACGCCCTCACGCACGCGCCGGACCAGGTTCTTCACCGGGGCCTGGCGGTGGGAGGTGCCGAGCAGCGAACTACCGGTCGCGGCGAGGGCGCTCAACGCCTCGGGGCGAACCTTGGACGGACCTGCGCCGAAACGGCCGTCAGCGGGCCTGATGTCAGCGGGGATCTGGATCTCAGCCACAGCCGCATGTTACCGGCTGTTTTCCAGGTGCAACGGCGGGGTCCGAGAGCTGAGACCGGTACTCGGCAGAACCCAAGGGGGCGCGGGGAACTGCGCGCGCAACCATGCACCTCCGTAGAGGGTTGCGCGCGCAGTTCCCCGCGCCCCTGTCGGTGCGCTCTAGCGGGCGATGTCGTCGAACCCTTCGACCTCGTGCGGGCTGCGCGTCGCCGGGCCGATGTACCGCGCGGCGGGCCGCACCAGGCGGCCGGTGCGCTTCTGCTCCAGGATGTGGGCGCTCCAGCCCGCCGTACGGGCGCAGGTGAACATGGAGGTGAACATGTGCGCGGGGACCTCGGCGAAGTCGAGGATGATCGCGGCCCAGAACTCCACGTTGGTGGCCAGGACCCGGTCGGGGCGGCGGGCGTGCAGCTCATCCAGCGCGGCCTTCTCCAGTGCCGCGGCGACCTCGTAGCGGGGAGCGGCCAGCTCCATCGCGGTGCGGCGCAGCACGCGGGCGCGCGGGTCCTCGGCGCGGTAGACGCGGTGTCCGAAGCCCATCAGCCGCTCACCCTTGTCCAGGGCGTTCCTGACCCACGCGCCGGCGTCGCCAGTGCGCTCGATCTCCTCGATCATGCCGAGGACGCGTGAGGGCGCCCCGCCGTGCAGCGGTCCGGACATCGCGCCGACCGCGCCGGACAGCGCCGCGGCGACGTCCGCGCCGGTGGAGGCGATGACCCGGGCGGTGAAGGTGGAGGCGTTCATGCCGTGCTCGGCGGCGGAGGTCCAGTAGGCGTCGATGGCCTTGACGTGCCTGGGGTCGGGCTCGCCGCGCCAGCGGATCATGAAGCGCTCGACGATGGTCTCGGCCTTGTCGATCTCGCTCTGCGGGACCATCGGCAGGCCCTGGCCGCGCGCGGACTGCGCCACGTAGGAGAGGGCCATCACGGCGGCGCGGGCGAGGTCGTCGCGGGCCTGCTCGGGGCTGATGTCCAGCAGCGGTTTGAGGCCCCAGGCCGGGGCGAGCATGGCGAGCGCGGACTGGACGTCGACGCGGATGTCGCCGGAGTGGATCGGCAGCGGGAACGGCTCGGCGGCGGGCAGGCCGGGGTTGAACTTGCCGTCGACGAGCAGGCCCCAGGTGTTCCCGAAGGACACGTGGCCGACCAGCTCCTCGATGTCGACCCCGCGGTAGCGGAGCGAGCCGCCCTCCTTGTCGGGTTCGGCGATCTCCGTCTCGAACGCAATGACTCCCTCGAGTCCGGGTACGAAATCGGACATCAGGCGGCTCCTCTGGATCGACGTCGGTGACTGTGGTGTGGCCAAGTCGTCGGTTGTGGTGGCGGTGCTTCCGCGCGGTTGCGCGGCAGTACGGCTGCGGGCATGTGGCACGCAGTGTCAGGGTGCCAGGCACTGGGTGCATTGCGCCAGAGCCCACGACGGTGATGCCCCCGCAGGGGGTGTGCGACGCCCGAACACCCTATCTCTTGACGTCGAGATTTCGTACGGGTGAAAGGAGTGCGGGATGATGGCGACGTGCAGTCTCACGATGTCGCGGCGATGCGCCGCCAGTACCTCGCCGCGGGCCTCGACGAGTCCGAACTGGCCGGGGAGCCCATGGACCAGTTCGACCGCTGGTTCGCGGACGCGGCGAAGTCGGGCCTGGACGAGCCCAACGCCATGGTCGTCACCACGGTCGGCCGGGACGGTCAGCCGAGCGCGCGGACCGTCCTGCTCAAGGGGTACGACCGGCGCGGCTTTGTGTTCTACACCAACTACGGCTCGCGCAAGGGCGTCGAACTGGACGCTGACCCCAGGGCCGCCCTGCTCTTCCCCTGGCACGAGCTGGGCCGCCAGGTGATCGTCACCGGCCTGGCCGAGCGGGTCGGCCGGGACGAGACCGCCGCCTACTTCCGCAGCCGCCCGCACGGCTCCCAGCTCGGCGCCTGGGCCAGCGAGCAGTCCCGCCCGGTGGCCTCCCGCGCGGAGCTGGAACAGCGCTACGCCGACCTGGCCGCCCGCTACCCGGAGGGCGAGGGCGTCCCGGTCCCCCCGTTCTGGGGCGGCTACCGGATCACCCCGCTCACCGTCGAGTTCTGGCAGGGCCGCGAGAACCGCCTGCACGACCGGCTCGGCTACCACCGCGCGGTGGGCGACGAGAGCTGGAGCGTACAGCGGCTCCAGCCCTGAGCGGCGCATCTCAGCCAGAACACCGCCGCATACCGGACCATCGATTGATGCGGTCTTGCCCCGACGGCGGGTATGGGTGACGCTAATTCAGAATCTATGCGCCCTGGAGAGCTTCGTGCTGGAACGGCCACGGAGGGGAGTCGCTGACAAGGGGCACGACGGGGGCGTTTCAGGAGTCGTGATTCAACAACTCGAAGGCTGGTCGAATGTGACTACTCCCACCACCTCCCGCGCCATCCTGCGCCCTGTGCCTGAGTACGGCCGGTTCAGGTCACGTCGCTCTCTCGTGCACCTCGCAGCAGACGCCCGTGAGGCCCCTGCCTCTGCCCTGCTTCGTCACCTCCTCGGCGAAGGTCGCTCCAAGCAGGTCGAGGTCGCGGCATTCGGGTCCTCGATCTGATGCCCGCGTCCTGAGGTCTCCGTCCGCGGAATTCCTGATTCCGGGCGAGCGATGATCGCTCGCCCGGTCATGTGTGCCCTTATTCGCCAAGCTCTTTCCGTCGAGTGAGCGCTTACTGTCTCCTTCGCGCGATACCGTTGTCCTGAAACGCTCCTGATGGGGCGTCGGACAGTGGCGTGCCCGGGAGGACAGTGGTGACCGAACGCACGACGGGCGGGGCGTCGGAGCCGCGGAGCGACGGGCCGTCCTTCTTCGTCAGCTACGCCCGGCCCCCGGGCTACCCCTCGCGGGACGACCCTTCGCCGATCGGCGAGCTGGTCCAGGACCTGAACTTCGAGATCGGCCAGCATGTCCGCCAGGGCACCCGCCAGGTCCCGCCGGGAGTCTCCGACCGTGAGATACCCATCGGTGACGACTGGGGCCGCTTCATCTCCCACATGCTCGCCGAGACCCATGTCCTGATCACCCTGGTGTCCACGCCCTACCTGGACAGCGACTGGTGCGGCAAGGAGTGGGCGGTCTTCAGCCGGCGCACGGTCCATGCCCGACCGCCGCTGTCCCCGGAGACGTCGGCGATACTCCCGGTGGTCTGGGTGCCGGTGCCGCAGGACCGGAGGAACACCGTGATCCAGCGCCTCCAGTACACCAACGAGAAGATGCCCGGGGCCTACGCGAGGGACGGCCTGCTGGCGCTCAGCAGGCAAGCAGGGAAGCGGGATTCCTACCACCAGGTGGTGAACCAGCTCGCCCGGCGTGTCAGTGACCTTCTGATGTACACCACGGTGGAACCCGGCAGAATGGTGAATGTGGCGACCGCCCCCAGCGCCTTCCACCAGTCCAAGCCCAACTGGGACGGTGTCATCTTCTTGGGAAAACAGTCCAAAGCGGCGGGCTAGCTCTGACGGAGGGAAGGTCGGTGGGATGAGCGGGTCTGCGGGGGAGCGGGGGTATCCGAAGTACTTCCTTAGTTATGCGCACCCGCGGGGCTCCTCCCAGGGGGACCCCTGGGTGACCGAGTTCCACGCCGACCTCAACCGGGCCCTGGCCGAACGTCCTTCCCGGTCGGCCGGGTTGGTCACGGGTTACCTGGACGGCCCCGGGGAGAGCGACCAGGTACGGCGTGCACGGCGCAGCGAGGCGCTGGCCCGGAGCAAGGCCCTGGTCGTCCTCTGCTCCCCGGAGTACTTCCAGGACGCCGAGTGCCACAACGAGTGGCTCGCCTTCCGCAAACGCCTTTCCCCGGACGGAAGTTCGGATTCAGCCGTGATCACCGTCCTGTGGGAACGGCTCTGGAGCAGTGCACCTGACGGGGTCGCCCTCGACGAGCAGGACCTGCGCTTACAGTTCGGCGAGAACGGCCTGAGGCACCAGTTGGCCCAGCGTCTGGCCCAGTACCGCGTCGGAGTACGGAGCGTGGCCGAGGCGATAGTGCACGCGGTGGAGAAGATCGATCTCGCCCCTGGCGCGGAGACCGGTCTGTCGCGCGAACCTCAGCCCTGGCCGGACCATCCGGCGGTGCGCAGCCTGCGCATCCTGGTGCTGGCCAGGACCACCGGGGAGAGCCTCCCGCTCGGCTGCGACCCCGCGGACTACAGCGAGCTCCCCGAGCTGTGGCAGCCCTACCGTGAGGAGGGCGCGCGACCGTTGGCCGAACTCGCCGCCGCGGTGGCCAGGGACAGCAATGTGCACGTGCGCTCCGTCGAGGACTTCGAGCGGGCCGGCACGAGGGCCGCCGGCACGGTCGAGGACGCCGAACTCGTCCCGCAGCTGCTGCTGCTCGACCGCTGGGCACTGCAGAACGACACCATGCTGCGGCATCTGCTGGGGTACAACCCGCAGCGCCGGCGCCCGATGGCGGTCATGGTCCCCTGGGTGCCCAGGGCCGAGAGCATCCCCCGCCGGTCCAAACAGGAGATCGAGCAGCTGCGGTTGCTGACCTGGGACACCCTCAACGTCGCACTGGGACAGCCCACACCGGGCTACGAGCACCTGCGCGGCGGCATCCCCGACGCCGCCACGTTCGCCGCGCTGGTGCCGGTCGCCCTGCGCCAGGCACGCAATGCCTTCATCCAGCTCCGAGCCCTCCGTCCGTCCACACCCCATTCGAAAGGTCCGCGATGAGCGTCAGTGCAGGGAGTGCGCCGGAGGACCGCCAGGGCCGGGTGGTCACCTTCTACTCCTACAAGGGCGGCACCGGTCGGACCATGACCATGGCCAATGTCGCCTGGATCCTCGCCGCCAACGGCAAGAAGGTGCTCACGGTCGACTGGGACCTGGAGGCCCCGGGGCTGTTCCGGTTCTTCCACCCCTTCCTCAACGAGGATGTTCTGACGACTACGGGCGGTGTCGTCAACATGGTGAACGACTACCTTGAGCGGTCTCTGGACAACCCCTCGGACGCCGTCGCCCGGTTGAGCGGGCACGCTGCGGTGCAACAGCAGGCGATCAAGCTGAACTGGAACTTCCCCGACGGGGGCAGGATCGACTTCATCTCCGCGGGCAAGCAGAACAACGACTACGGGTCCATTCTCGGCGGCCTCAACTGGGACCAGTTCTACGAGCGTTACTACGGCGGGGTTTTCCTTGACGCCCTGCGCGAGGAGATGGTCAGGAGCTACGACTACGCCTTCATCGACAGCCGTACCGGGCTCAGCGACACCTCCAGCATCTGCACCCAGCAGCTCCCCGACGATTTGGTGGTCTGCTTCACCCTCAGCGATCAGAGCATCAGGGGGGCCGCTGACGTGGCCCGGCACATCCAGACCCGGGGCGCCGTCGGCCACAGCACGGAACCCATCAGAATCCTGCCGGTGCCCATGCGCATCGACGAGGGCGAGAAGGAGCGTGCCGAGCGCGGACGGGCGGAGGCGCGCAGCAAGTTCGAGGGTCTGCCCAAGGCGCTCTACACCGTCAAGGACGACCAGTACTGGGGTTCCATCGAAATCCCCTACAAGCCCTACTACGCCTACGAGGAGATCCTGGCCGTCTTCGGTGACCAGACCGGCATCCCCAACACCGTGCTGGGAGCATGCGAGCGGCTGACCCGTGAACTGACCAGAGGCGAGGTCTCCACCCTGCCGTCGATGGCGGAACCCCTGAGGCTGGCCACGGTCGCCAAGTTCGATCGCAAGCCGATCGGTGGCGGGGGAGACACCCGGTTCCACCTCTGGTACGCCGTGGAGGACCAGATGTGGCTCGAGTGGACGAGCTACCTGCTCAAGGCCGTCGGCTACCGCTTCGCCGCTTCCCGCATCGACTCCGACACGCCCGACGAGGCCAAGGGGGTGACCAACGGCGGGTCGACGGCCCCCCTGGTGACCGTGCCACTGCTGACGGTGCGCTTTCTCCAGGCGGCCAGGTCCACTGAGTTCTGGGGTCCGGTCTCCAGCAGCAACCTGGCCCTGACCCGGCCGCGCACGCTCGGCCTGCGCCTGGGCTCCGTCCCGCCGGGTGCGCCGAGCGGCCACAGTTTTCCGCTCGACCTGACCTCCCCGGCGCTGGGTGCCGCCTCGGCGGCGGAGCAGCTGATCAAGTACTTCGGGGGTGACAACGAAGCCGTCCAGGCGGCCAAGACCGCTTTGGACGCGCCGGACGCCCCGCGCTATCCGGGCATCCGCCCCGAGTTCGTCGCCCTCCAGAGCCGCAACAGCGACTTCACCGGCCGCGCCAAGGAGCTGGCCGAGCTGCGGCAGACCCTCATCGGACGTTCCGCCCAGGACCCGACCAGCGGGACCCAGGCGTTGCACGGCCTCGGCGGGGTGGGCAAGTCCCAGCTCGCCCGGGAGTACGCCTACCGCTTCATGTCGGACTACGACCTGGTCTGGTGGGTGCCGTCCGAGCAGACCTCCTCGATCACCACCGAGCTGGCGGCGATCGCCGACCGTCTCGGCATCCGCGGGACCCTGGGTGAGGCTGACGCCGCGATCCTGGCCAAGGACACCCTGGCGGCCGGAACGCTTGTCGCCCGGTGGCTGCTGATCTTCGACAACGCCGAGGATCCGGAGACCCTCACCGAGTTCCTGCCCGGCGGAGACGGCCACGTCATCATCACCTCCCGGAACCAGGTGTGGAGCCAGGAGGCGTCCGAACTGGAGGTGGACGTCTTCACCCGACAGGAGAGCGTCTCCCACCTGGAGCGCCGCGTCCGGGGCATGACCGACGCCGAGGCGGGCCAGTTGGCCGAGGAACTGGGGGACCTGCCGCTCGCGGTCGAGCAGGCGGCGGCCTTCCTGGGGTTGAGCGGCATGCCCGTGGAGACCTATATGGACCTGCTCAAGCAGCACCCGGCGGACATCTTCGACCAGGCTCCGCTCGCGGCGGACTACCCCACCCCGATCAGGACCACCTTCGCGGTGTCCCTGAACACCCTGGAGAAGGAGTGGCCGTCCGCCCGCCGACTGATGCAGATGTCCGTCTTCCTGGGACCCGAGCCGTTCTCGCAGAAGCTGCTGCACCGCAATCCGGCGATGCTGACCGCGCTCGCGCAGCAGGACCCGCGGGTGCGCAAGGGCGGGGCGTCCGTGCTCGGCGGGATCAGTCGGGCCATCCGAAGCCTGTCCCTGGCCAAGGTGGACGGCAGACGCGGCACCATCCAGGTCCACCGGGTGCTCCAGGCGCTGCTGCGGGCGCAGATGACCGAGGACGAGCGCGAGCAGATCCAGCGGGAGGTGCAGCTGGTGCTCGCGGAGTGCCGGCCGCTGGACGGCGAGGTGGAGGACCCGGAGAACCGGCCGGACTTCGAACTCATCCGACCCCACCTGGTGGCCTGCGGCGCCGAGGAGTCGGAGATCCCCGAGGTGCGGCAGCTGATGATCGACCTGGTCCGGCTGCACTGGCGCAACGGCGACTACACGCTCGCCAAGAGCGAGGGGGAGCGGCTGGACGCGTTGTGGTGCGGGACCCTGGGGCCGGAGCATCCGCAGACCCTCGCTCTGCGCACCATCAGGGCCAACGTCCTGCGCGACCAGGGCCGTTACCAGGAGTCCCTGGAACTGGACCGGCGCACATGGGAGCTGCAGTCCGCAATCCTGGGGGAGGACGACGTGAGCACCCTGGCCACCGCCCGTGGTCTGGCCGGTGACCTGCGGGCCCTCGGCCGCTACCAGGAGGCGCTGGACCGTGACCTGCGCACCCATGCCAGTCTGGTCGAACAGTTCCTGGAGGAGGACCGCCAGGTTCTGAACCTCACCCACAACCTGGCCATCGACTACCGGCTCCTCGGCGACGCCAAGAGCGCCCAGCAGTACGACGAGCGCACCGAGCGCCTGCGCCGTCAGGGGCTGGGACCTGACCACGCCCGCACCCTGGCCTCCCAGCTCTACCTGGCCCGGGACAAGCGGGACGGAGGCGAGCTGCGGGACGCGGCAGCGGACCTGGAACGGCTCCACGAGGCGTTCCGGCGGCTCCAGGGAGACGACTCACCCGACACCCTGCGCGCCGCCAAGAGCCTCGCCGTCTCCCTGCGTGTGCTGGGCCAGTACGAGCGGGCCGCGGCTCTCACCAACGACACCCTGGCCCGGTTCGAGGAGCGCTACGGCGAGGACGGCCCCGACACCCTGCAGTGCGCCCTGAACAAGGCGGCCGACGACTGGAGCCTCGACCGGCCGGGGGACGCACTGCGCAGGGCGCAGGACGTCTGGCAGCGCTACCGCCGCCTGCTCGGCGACGACCACCCCAACTCGCTGGCCTGCAGCGACAATGTGTCCGTCTATCTGCGGACCCCGGGGGCCAGCCGGCCGGACCGCCGTCGGGCCGCCAACCTGGGGGAGACCGCCACCACTCGGCTGACGGAGCTGCTGGGCCCGAGCCATCCCTTCACCCTGTGCGCCGAGGTGAACTGGGCCAATGCCCGGGCCGAGCTGGAGGAACTGGAGGCGGCGGAGTCCAGCGAACGCTCCTGCCTCGCCCGGCTCACCGCCCACCTCGGTGAGGACCACCCGGACACCCTCGCCTGCCGGTCCAACCTGGCGGTGACCCTCAAGGCCCGGGGCCACACCGTGGAGGCACAGCGCCTGCACGACGAAGCGGTCGCGGCTTTCGCCCACGACCGCAACTTCGGTGAGTCCCACCCCGACACAATCAGCGCCGAG
This sequence comes from Streptacidiphilus sp. EB103A, assembly GCF_041261405.1. Classification (NCBI taxonomy): domain Bacteria; kingdom Bacillati; phylum Actinomycetota; class Actinomycetes; order Kitasatosporales; family Streptomycetaceae; genus Streptacidiphilus; species Streptacidiphilus sp. EB103A. The sequence continues at coordinate 225,752 of NZ_JBGCAQ010000013.1, forward strand.
GGGTGGGAACGGATCAGTCACATCCTGGAACTCCAGGCTTGGTGAGCCAGCTCAGCACATCGGGCAGGCGCGCGATGGCGTCGAAGTGGGCCGCCCCCGGCTCCATTCTCAGTTTGGAGTCGGGGAGGTGCCCGTCCAGCCACGCGGAATGGCTGACCGGCGAGAAGACGTCGTCGGTGCCGTGCCACAGCAGGACCTTGGAGGTGATCTCGGAGAGCCGGAAGCCCCAGTCGTTGACGAAGGCGAGCGCGTCGTCGATCCATCCCGTGCCGTCCTGGCGCAGGGCCTCCCGGTAGCTGTCCTTGAGTATCCGGCGGATGCCGGCATCGGCGATCACCTGGAGATCGGCTGCCTGCACCTCGGCCAGCAGTTGCTTGATCAGTTCCCCGGGAGCCTCATGAATGGCCTTGGCGCGGTCCTGGAGGCTTTCGGTGAGCGCATCCAGACCTTCCACCGCGCGGCCGTACTCCTCCCGGTTCCCGGCGCCCATGCCGTCGTACCAGGCGTCCCCCATGCCGTCGTCGCCGACCCGGGGGGCCAGACTGACCAGAGCTGCGGTCCTGGTCACCCGGTCGCCGAGCCTGGCGGCGCAGGCGAGGGCGTGAGGGCCGCCGCCGGAGCGCCCGACCACGGCGAAGCGATCCACGTCCAAGTGGTTGGCGATGGCCTCCACATCATCGGCGGCATCGACGACGCGGCGTCCCAGGTGTCGGTCGGACCAGCCGTATCCCGGGCGGTCGTAGGCGATCAGCCTGATTCCCTGTCGGTACAGCACGCCGTGGCGGGGGGCCACGCCGATTCTGCTGCCGGGGGTGCCATGGAGCACGAAGACGGCGGTGCCGTCCTTCTTTCCCCACTCCTCCACGCGCAGCCGTCGGCCGTTCTTGGCACTCACCATGCGTGCGTCAGGAGGAGGGTCGAGCGGGGTGGATTCTGCTGTCGGCATCTCCGCGAGATCCTGCGGCATCAGTCGCGGACCCCCTGGCCGAGCTCGCCCCTCGAGCTGTGCCTATGGCGCATGAAGTCACCCGTCATGCCGTCAGCCTTCAGCACTAACCCACGAAACACGAGCTCACCCCTCCGTTTTCACACGATTGGATCAAGGAGGGCACTCGCGTGCGATGCGACAGTGTGTCATGCCGGCCCCCAGCCCCCTGGGTCGCACTAGCGACGTGCACGTGATAATACGTCACATGGGCCCCAGAGAAAGGGATCTGGCACATAATTAACTACCCGAACCCTCCCTGGCGACGGTGGGACCTTCAGTATGGTCACGGTTGACGGGGCCGCGAAACCTACTTGAGTGAGTTTCGTCATTGTTTGGCTGAAGTCGCGCCCTCTTCATGTACACCCCCTGGCGGGTTCGGACCGGATCGCCAATCATGGGTGTGCAGACCCGATCGATCAGGTCACCGCGGACCTGACGGGTGCTCCATCTCCGCCACACCAGGGATGTCGAGTTGGTGCCCTTCCGGCAGTTCGTCGTCAAGCTCCACAGTCGTTGCGATCTTGCCTGTGACCATTGCTACATCTACGAGCACGCCGACACCCAGTGGAAGGGACGGCCAAGAGCCGCCTCGGGTGACGTGCTGCCCCGAACCGCGAAGCGAATCGCCGAGCATGCCAGGGCACACAGCCTTGATACCGTTCATGTCGTGCTGCACGGTGGGGAGCCGCTGCTGGCGGGGGTGCACCTGATTCGGCTGGCGGCCGAGGAGCTGAGGCGTGAACTATCCGGCGTCAGTGCGCTTGACCTGCGCATTCATACCAACGGCGTATTGCTGGACCGGCGATTTCTTGATCTTTTCGCCGAGTACGACATCAAGGTCGGCATCTCCCTCGACGGGGACAGGGCCGCGAACGACCTGCACCGTCGCTACGCCGACGGACGCAGCAGCTACGCCAAGGTCCTGAAGGCGATTGATCTGCTGCAGCAGCCCGAGTACCGACGGCTGTTCGCCGGACTCCTCTGCACGATCGACGTACGGAACGACCCGATCGCCGTCTATGACGCGCTGCTGGCACTGAAGCCGCCGCGACTGGACTTCCTGCTCCCGCACTCGACCTGGGACGAGCCGCCGCTGCGCCCCGACGGGCCGGAGAGCACTCCCTACGCGGACTGGCTCGGCGCCGTCTACCGGCGCTGGGAGGACCAGGGCCGCCCGGTCCCGGTGCGGACCTTCGATTCGGTGCTGCGGACCCTGCACGGGCTCAGCAGCCTCACCGAGAACCTGGGCCTCGAACCGGCCGATCTGGTGGTCGTCGAGACCGACGGGACGCTGGAGCAGGCCGACTCGCTGAAGACGGCTTATGACGGCGCGTCGGCCACCGGTTTCAATGTCTTCGACCACGACTTCGACACCGCGGCCAGGCACCCGGGCATGATCGACCGTCAGCACGGCCTGGAGGGCCTGTGCCAGGAGTGCCGGAACTGCCCGGTGGTGCGCAGCTGCGGCGGCGGCCTGTACGCCCACCGGTACGAGTCCGGGAGTGCCGGTACCGGCTTCGACAACCCCTCGGTCTTCTGCCGGGACCTGTTGACCTTCATCGGCGATGTGGCGGAGCACGAGCGTATGACCGGCGAACCCCGGGTTGAGGCCGAGCTGCTGTCCGAGGACCAGCTCGACCAGTTGGCGTCCGGCTACGGGGACGCCGACGTCGTCGCCCTGCTGGGCGCGGAGCAGTTGGAGATCGGCCGCGAGCTGCTGGCCACGGTGTGGGACCGGGCTGCCGACCGGTTCGAGTCCAAGCCGGTCTGGGATCTGCTGACGACGCTCGACGCCGAGGCGCCGGAGGCGCTGGACGCCACCCTGGCCCATCCGTACACCAGGGCCTGGGCGATGCGCTGCCTCGATGGGGACGCAGGGGCCGACCTCGGTGGGATGGCGGAGATTGCCGCTGTCGCGGTGCTTCGGGTCGGTGTCGAGAAGGAGGTTCCGGTGCCGGTCCGGCGGGGCGGCGTGCTGCGCCTGCCCGGGCTGGGGCTGCTGCTGCTCGACGGCCCCGGCACGGCGATCGTCAGCGGCACCGCGGACGGTTTCACCGCCGCGCTGGACGGCGTGGTCACCCGGGTCCGCTGGACCGGCGCCGACCGGCGCTGGCAGCCGGTGCGCCGGATCGCCGCAGGACCCGACTGGACGGTGGCCCTGGAGGACACCGACCCGCAGCGGGACATCCACCAGTGGCCGGTCGCCGACCGATTGGACGACGCAGAGCTGGCGGCCTGGGAGGCCGGGCTCACCGAGGCCTGGCGCTTCGTCCATCGGGCGATGCCGCGCTATGCCGGTGGCGTGGCCGCCGGTCTCTCGAACATCACCCCGCTGCAGTCGGCACCACCCGGCAAGGACGTGAGCGCGGCGGCGCGCGATGCCTTCGGCACGGTCGGCATCGCCCGGCCGACGGCCGCCGACACGCTGGCGCTGCTGATCGTCCATGAGTTCCAGCATGTGAAGCTCGGGGCGGTGCTGGATGTCCACGACCTCTTCGACCGGGACGACGCCCGGCTGTTCCGCGTGCCCTGGCGGGACGACCCCCGTCCACTGGAGGGCGTCTTCCAGGGGACGTACGCGCATGTCGCGGTGACCGAGTACTGGCGCGCCCGCTGGCACGACCTGAGCGGGCAAGTCGGCGTCGGCGCGACGGCCGACCACGCCCTGGCTGAGTTCGCCCGGTGGCTGGGCCACACCGCCGAGGCGCTGGGGATCCTGTCCGAATCCGGGTCGCTGACCCGGCTCGGCGGGCGCTTCGTTGCCGGTATGGAAGCCACGCTGACGCCATGGCTGGACGAACTCCGCAGCGATCACGGTGACACCGCTCGGCCGGTTGTCACCCGCACACGGTGATAGGACGACAGCAACTTGTCGACGACCTGGGCCGTATCGGCGTCCGTCCGGGCGGAGTGCTCTTCGTGCAGGCCTCGCTCCGCAGCATCGGCCAGGTCCGGGGCGGCGTCCGTACAGTCGTGGACGCGCTGCTGGAGGCCCTCGGTCCGGTGGGAACGCTGGTGGTCTACACGGCCACCCCGGAGAACTCGCTGAGCTCACCGGCGTACCTGGCGGACAGCGCGAACATGGACCTGCGGTCCCAGCGGATTGCCCACAGGCGCGCCATGGAACCCTTCGACATCGACCGCACTCCCAGCTCGCGGAGGACGGTCGGCATCATCTCGGAGGCCGTCAGGACCACCCCGGGCGCACTGCGCAGCGCGCATCCGCAGACCTCCTTCGCAGCGATAGGGCCCCGGGCCGCGGAGATCGTGGCCGACCACCGGCTGGAGTGCCACCTCGGCGAGGACTCACCGGTGGGCAGACTCTACGAGATGCAGGCGCAGGGCCTGTTGATCGGCGTGGCCGACCGGAGATTCACGCCCTACCACCTCGCCGAGTACTACCCGCCGAACCCTCCGGTGCGGGTCCACGCCGCACTGGTCTCCACCGAGAACCGCCTGCGCTGCTGGAAGCTCTTCAACGCCGTGGACCTGGACGACGGACACTTTCCGGAAATGGGAGAACGGATACGCCGCGAGGTCCGGTTCGGAGAAGGGCGGGTCGGTGCAGCTGTCAGCCATCTGATCCCGGTGGCTCCCGCTGTCGACGCAGCCCGTCGCTGGGTGATGGAACGCTACCTCGCCGACCGCATGACGGCCCCCACCTACGGCATCATCCGAAGACTCCACACCTGCTGCATGCCGCCCGAGTTCTGGTCGGATTCCTGCACTTTCACCACCGTGGAACGTGACAGCGGACAGTTGCGTACCCTTTCCCTGAAGGAGTTCATGACGGCTCGTCAGGCCCTGTGGAGTGGAGCGGACACCTGACCGGCAGCCGGACGGACAACGGCGAGGAACACAGTGTGCGGCTCCTGACCGCCGGAGGGGGTGCCCGTTGAGTGTTCGCGGCGGGCGGGGCGAGGATGCGCCCCGCCCCTTCTTCTTTCTGAGCTATGCGAGGCCCTGGCGCACTGCCGGGTGTTCGTCCCGCTCTACTCGGACCACTGCACTGACAGCACCGCGCTACTGACAGCAGCGAACCGGATCCGGCGGAGGGAACCCATGACCAGCGAGTACCAGGTGGAGGATCGGAACGGCCGCATCATCACCTTCTACTCCTACAAGGGCGGGACCGGGCGCACCATGGCGCTGGCCAACACCGCCTGGATCCTGGCTGCCAACGGGCATCGGGTGCTGACCGTGGACTGGGACCTGGAGGCGCCCGGCCTGGCGCACTTCTTCCGGCCCTTCCTGGATCAGGACGATCTCGCGGCCACCACGGGAGTGATCGACCTGGTCATGGACTACCGGGACGAGGCGCTCCGGGAGCAGCCCCACGAGGAGGGCTGGCACCGGGAGTTCGCCAAGGTCCGGCGGCACGCGATCTCGTTGAACTGGTCCATGTTCCAGGAGGGCGGCCGACTCGACCTGCTGTCGGCCGGTCAGGTGCGCAGCGACTACGCAGCCACCGTCGCCGCCATCAACTGGGGCCACTTCTACGCAGAGTTGGACGGCAGCCAGTTCTTCGAGGCGATGCGTGCCGACATGCGTGCCCATTACGACTACATCCTGATCGACAGCCGGACCGGTCTGTCCGACATCGCCGACATATGTACCGTGGAGATGCCCGACGACCTGGTGGTCTGCTTCACCCTCAGCGACCAGAGCATCGAGGGCGCCTCGACCATCGCCCGCACCATCAACGACCGCTACCGCTCCAAGGGCATCAGGATCCTGCCCGTCCCGATGCGGGTGGACGACTTCGAGAAGGTCAAGGCGGACGCCGGCCGGGCCCTGGCCCGGCAGCGGTTCGGCGGCCTGCCCGAGGAGATGAACGAGGCCCAGCTCGCCCAGTACTGGGGCGCGGTGGAGATCCCCTACCGGCCCTTCTACGCCTACGAGGAGATCCTGGCCGGCTTCGGTGACCAGCCCGGCTCGCCCACCTCGATGCTGTCCGCCTGCGAGCGGTTGACGGCGTGGCTGACCTGGGACCAGGTGGTGGGCCTGCCGCCGATGCCGGAGGACGTGCGGCTGCGCTATGCCGACTCCTTCACCAGGCGCCGCCCGGCGATGAGGGAGGACATCTTCCTCTCCTACGCGCCCGAGGACCGGATGTGGGCGGACTGGATCGAGGCGCTGCTGACCCGTGCCGGGCTGCGGGTTCTGCCCAGGGAGGTGGGCGCCGACCCGGGGGCCGAGGCCGAGCGCGGAATGGACGCGGCGGCCCGCACCCTGGTGGTGCTGTCCTCGGCGTATGTGCGCTCCCCGCAGGCCCACGCGGTGTGGAACTCGGTGACCGACTCCGACCCGGCCGGCGTCAGGCGCGAGCTGATCCCGGTGCGGGTCGGCGACGTCCGCCTGACCGCGCCCTTCAACAACCGCAACCAGGTGGACGTGCTGCGCCTGGACGAGGCCCAGGCGGCGTCGGTGCTGCTCCGGGCGCTGCGCCGGGGCGAGCTGGACACGCACAAGCTGCTGGTCACCGAGGGGCCACGGTTCCCCGGCACCCGTCCGGCGATCTGGAACGTCAAGCCGCGCAACCCGGCCTTCACCGGCCGGTCCGCGATCCTGGAGAGCCTGCGGGACCAGCTGCGCGGCGGAAACCCGGCCGTGGTGCTGCCGACGCCGACCACGCTCTACGGCCTCGGCGGCGTCGGCAAGACCCAGGTCGCGCTGGAGTACGCGCACCGCTTCATGGCCGACTACGACCTGGTCTGGTGGGTCGACGCGGAACAGTCCGACCAGGTGATGCTGTCGCTGGCGGAACTGGCGACCAAGCTGGACCTGCGTCCCGGCGACAACGTCGCGGAGGCGGCCGAGGCGGCGAGGGAGGCACTGCGGCAGGGCAGCAGGGTGGAACGCTGGCTGCTGATCTTCGACAACGCCGACCGGCCTTCGGAGATCGCCAGATTTCTGCCGGGCGGCCCCGGGCACGTCCTGATCACCTCCCGTAACCAGGCCTGGACCGGTCAGGCCGAACCACTGCCGGTGGACGTCTTCACCCGCCAGGAGAGTGTCGAGCACCTGCGCCGCCGCAACACCGGGCTGTCCCGGGCCGACGCGGACCGGGTGGCCGAGGCCGTCGGAGACCTTCCGCTGGCCGTGGAGATCGCCGCGGCCTGGCTGGAGACCACCGGAACGCCGGTCAGCTCCTACATCGCCGAGCTCCAGGACGAGGCGGTCAAGGCGCTGACCACCACTCAGCAGGAGATCCCGGACTACCCCAGGCGGTTCAGTGCCACCTGGAACGTCTCCATCGCGAGACTGCGCGACCAGTCCCCGGCCGCCAACCGGCTGCTCCAGCTGTGCGCGTACTTCTCCGCCGACCCCATCGCGATCAGCCTGATCTACAACGACCAGATGATGCGCGCGCTGGTGTCGCTGGACCCGGAGCTGCAGGAGAGCGTGATGCTCGGCAAGGTGGTCCAGGCGATCACCCGGTACGGGCTCGCCAAGGTCGACTCCAACAGCCGGACCTTCCAGGTGCACCGCATTGTGCAGGCGGTGATCCGCTCCGAGCTGACCGCGGAGCAGCAGGTGGAGGCCATGCACCAGGTGCACCAGATCCTGGCCGGGGCCCGCCCCGGCGCCCTGGACGTCGACGACTGGGCGAGCTGGCCGGACTTCGAGCGGATCTGGCCGCACCTCGGCCCCTCTCTGGCCCAGGACTGCGACGAGTCCGAGGTCCGCCAGTTGCTCATCGACCGCGTCCGTTACCTGTGGAAGCGCGGCGAGCTGGAAGCGGCCCAGGAGCTGGGCCACCGCCTGGAGGACGCCTGGACCGCCAAGCTGGGGCCGGACGACCGGCAGACCCTGTTGCTGCGGTTCCAGCTGGCCAACGTGGTCCGCTCGCAGGGCCGTTTCGACGAGGCGCTGGAGCTGGACCAGAGCACCTGGGACCGGCAGCGCCTCCTGCTCGGCCCGGACCACCTGCACTCGCTGATGACGGCCGGCAGCCTGGCGGGTGACCTGCGCGCGCTGGGCCGCTTCAAGGAGGCCATGGAGCTGGACCTGGAGACCTACGGCAAGCTCAGGGACACCTATGGCGAACTGAGCATCCGGACCCTGCTGACGGCCAACAACCTCGCCCTGGACTACCGCTTCAACGGCGACTACGAGGCCGCCCGGCAGCTCGACCAGGAGACCTTCGACAAGCGCGACGCGGTACTCGGCTCCACCCACCAGGACACCCTGGCCAGCAAGGCGGCGCTGGCCGAGGACCTGCGGGCGCTGGGCGACTACGAGGGCTCGGTGCAGCTGCTGGAGGAGTTCCAGGAGGCATACCGGGAGGTGCCCGTCACCGACCTGCCCAAGCTGCGCTACGCCAAGAGCTATGCGGTGGCGCTGCGCAGGGTCGGCCGCCAGAGCGAGGCCAGGCGGCTCACCAAGGACACCTACGACCGGTACCTGGAGCGCTACGGCGCCGACGCCCCCGACACCCTGGCCTGCGCGCTCAACCTGGCCGCGGACTACTCGGCGGCCGGGGACAAGGACGCGGCCAGGGACTTCGCCGCCGAGGTGCACCAGGGCTACCGTCAGTCGCTGGGCAACGAGCACCCGTACACTCTGGCCTGCGCCAACAACGTGGGCATATACCTGAGGGACAGCGGCCAGCTCACCGAGGCGACGGCGCTGGGCGAGTCCACCCTCACCTCGATGCAGCGGATCCTCGGCCCCGAGCACCCCTTCACCCTCTCGGTGATGGTGAACCTCGCCAACTGCTACGGCGACAGCGGGGAGCTGGAGAAGGCCGAGGACCTGGGCCGGACTGCCCTGCGCGGGCTGATCGACCGGTACGGGCCGCAGCACCCCGACGTGGTGGTGTGCGAGGGCAACCTGGCCGTCACCCTGCGGGACTCGGGCCGCCGGACCGAGGCCGTGGAGCTGCGCGGCAGGGTGGTCGAGGAGCTGATTCGGCAGGTGGGGGAGGAGCACCCGGCGACCCGCAATGTCAGGGGCTGGAAGCGCAACGGACGCGACCTGGAGCTCCAGCCGGCCTGACCTCGCTCGCGACTCTCCGGGCGGTGGATCAGACCCGGTGCTGGCTGCGGGCGCGCCAGACGATGTGCTCGCGCGAGATGGCGTCCTCGGCCTCCTTGGCCCGGTGTGACCAGTCCGTCTCGGCTTGGGGGCCGGTGAGTGGGACCCGGGTCAGTTCGGCGTCTATCCGGTCCAACTCTCGTGCGGCGAGACGGTACGAGGCTGCCAACGGGCGGTACTGCTTCAACTGGCTCCAGGCCATGGAGGCAGCGGCACAAGCGGAAATTAGGCCGAGTGCGTGCATGGAACTCCACACGGTGGCCTCCAACGCGGCGATCACCATGCCGGCTGAGAACAGCAGGGCTACGAGCAGCCCGGCAACCTGGACCTTCTGGTCGCAGTCATTGGCCCGGGATTCGTACCAGACTCGCTGTGACCTGACTCGTTCGGCGAGGTAGAGCTCGCGGCGCTCGCTCAGCGTCCCTGCGCGCCGCCGCCGCATCTCGTCATTGATCTGCGATTCGGGACCGAGCGGCAAGCGCGGGTCGTCCTTGAAGGTGAATGGAACTTCCCTGACCAGGGCATCGTAGAGCTTGGCGGCGTCCTCGTCGTCCGGCTCGCCCTCGAACGGCTGAGCCCGGACCACGTACTTCCAGGTGAGCGCCTTCACTGATTCGGCTGCCGACCGCCCCTCGTACCACTGCTCCTGAGGGGCCCGGCGATGCAACCGCCAAGCGGTGACCCCGGCGGCGCCGAAGCAGGTGAGGGACAGCAGCGGGATGATGTTGATGCTGTTGACCCGGTGTGCGGGAAAGGTCCCGAACAGCGCTGCCAGGACGGTCAGTCCCAACTGCCAGCGGTACCAGTGCAGGGCGAAGTCCTGGCCGCGGAGCGAGGCCAGGTCGGCGGCCCAGAACGGGTCCGGAAGCAGTTCCGCCTCACGGTTGCGCGGTGGGTCCTGATTCGGCATCCATGTCCCCCTAGGCTTTCCAACAGTCTGCCCAGTGGACCCGCTGCCGTACAGAACGCGAACGTGTGCGTCAGACTCTTCGGTCGCGCCTGGCCCGCCAGATGGTGTGCTCCCGGGAGACCGCGTCCTCGGCGTCGCTGGAGAGCCGGGCCCAGACCGCCTCCGCGTCCCGCGCGGTGAGGTCGAGGCGGCTCAACTGGGCTTCGATCAGGTCGAGTTCGCTGGCGGCGAGGCGGTAGGCGGCGGCCAGCGGGCGGAACTGCTTGAGCTGGATCCAGGCGGTGACCGCGGCGGCGATGGTGGTGCAGACCCCGAGCAGGTGCAGGTCGATGATGCCCAGGAACTGGGTCAGGGCGACCACCACGGCCAGGATGATGGTGCCGGTGGAGACCAGCTGCCAGGTCGTGGTCGCGTTCTCGCAGCGGTCGGCCCGGGAGAGGTACCAGGTGCGCTGGGCCCTGATCCGCTCCTGGAGGTAGAGGTCGCGGCGCACGCTCAGCGGGGTCTGCCGCAGCCGGTGCATCTCGTCGGTGATCATCGGCTTGGCGCCGGGCGGGATCACCGGGCTCTTCTGGAACGCGGCGAAGACCTCGCTCATCTGCTCCAGGTAGGCGTTGTCGGAGTCCAGCGACTCGCCCTCGCCGGCGAACGGCCAGGCCCGCACCACGTACTTCCAGACCAGGGTCTTCACCGACTCGGCGGCGGCGCGGCCCTCGTACCAGAGCGACTGCGGCTTCTCACGGCCCAGCCGCCACCAGAAGTAGCCGGCCCCGGCGAAGAAGGCGGCGGAGACGGCCTGGAACCAGTTGAGGTGGTTGTGCCGGACGTCGGTGATGCCGGCCAGGGCGGCCAGCACCAGCATGAGTATCTGTCCCCGGTACCAGCGGATGGAGCGCTCCTGGCCCTGCAACGACGCCTGGTCGGCGGTCCAGAAGGGCTCCGGGAGCAGCTGCCGCTCCCGGTGGCCAGGTGGATCCTTGTGGACCATCGACATCCCCCTTGTCTCGACCGTCCTCGCCAGTGTGACGGTGCCCAGGGGTGGGGCACAGCACACGTATACGCCGAAGTTTGACGTCATACGGCGGGAGTTGATCGGTGGTCAGGCCCGGATGACCTCCACGCCGGCCTTCTGGAACGGCTCGATCTGTTCGTCGCTCGCGCCGGAGTCGGTGACCAGCACGTCCACGGCGGCGATCGGACAGATCCGGGCGAAGGCGCGGCGGCCGACCTTGCTGCTGTCGGCGACCACCACCACCCGCCGGGCCCGCTCCACCAGCAGCTTGTTGACGCCGGCCTCGGCCTCGTTCCGGGCGCTGGCGCCGTCCTCGGCGTCGATGCCGTTGACGCCCAGGATGGTCAGGTCCAGCGTCAGCCCGGACAGCACCGGGGTGGCCAGCGGCCCGACCAGCTCGTACGAGCGGGCCCTGGCGACGCCGCCGGTGAGGACGACCTTCACCTCGGGGCGGATGGTCAGCTCGTGCGCGATGTTCAGGGCGTTGGTCACCAGGGTCACCGCCTCGGCGTCGGCCGGGAGCGCCAGCGGGACCAGCCGCAGCGCGATGGCCCGGGCGGTCTCGGTGGTGGTGGTGCCGCCGTTGACGCCCACCATGGTGCCGAGCTCCACCAGCGCGGCCGCGGCCGCCGCGATCCGCAGCTTCTCCTCGGCGTGGCTGGCCGCCTTGTAGCGCAGCGGCAGCTCGTAGGTGATCCCGCTGACCCTGGCCCCGCCCCGGGTGCGGACCAGCAACTGCTGCTGGTCCAGCTCGTCGAAGTCACGGCGGATGGTCGCCGGGGAGACGTCGAGGTGCTGGGCGGCCTCCTCCACCGAGAGCCGCTCGGCCCGGCCGAGGAGCTCCAGCAGGGCGGTGCGTCGGGCGTGCTTGTCCATAGCGGCTATTCAAGCCCATGGGAGCCTGTTCGGGGCCATGGGAACGGCCCCTGGGCTGCTCCTGCACCCTTACGGGAGGCAGGCGCCGGAGGACGGCCGGCGGGCCCAGGGGCCGGGTGACTGCTCTGAATTGCCCCGCCGCCCTTACGCGCACAGCGGGTAAGGGCTGCTAGGAAGCAGCCACCTCACGAGTCCCGGAAGTACTCATACTTTCGGATCACCTCCTTTCAGTGTGCCGACACTGTAGGCACGCTCCCGCGGCGGGGGCAACGTCTTTTCGAGCGCCGCCCCCGGAGCTTCCCAATAGCGCGAATCCTCCCGGTCGGGGGACATTTGGCGGAAACCTGTGTACACAGCGGGACAGGCGAGTTGAATGGCTTCGCCCAACGGATCGATCCAAGCCCGGTGGGGGAGGCGCCTTTCATCATGAACATTCCCGCACAAGGTCCGGCGGCCCCGCCGCTGGACGCCGATGCCAGGCTGCTGTCGGCCCTGCTGGACGGCATGGAGGTCGGCCTCGCCGCGATGGACCGCGACGGCGTGCTGACGCACTGGAACCGGGAGGCCGCCCGGCTGCTCGGCTGGACCGCCGACGAGGCCGTCGGCCGGGTGGGCCTGGAGGGCTGGGCGCTGCGCCCCGGGGACGCCGACGCCGTGCGCGGCCAGCTGCTCGGCGCCGCCGCCACGCCCCGGGTGCACGAGTTCGCGCTGCTGACCAGCGATGGCCGCCGGGTCCTGGTCCGCGCCCAGGCCCACCGGGTCAACGCCCCGGACGGCCGCTCGCTCGGCCTGTACTTCGCCTTCTCCGAGGCCGGCACCCAGGTCGAGCTGGAACGCTCGCTGGCCCTCGCCGAGGCGATGATGGACGAGGCGCCGACCGGGGTGGTCCTGGTCGACGCCGATCTGCGTCCGGCCGCGGTGGGCGAGTCCGCGGCCCGCTGGCTGGATTGCGACCGCACCGCGCTGCTGGGCCACCCGCTCGGGGAGGTGCTGGGCGACGGCGTCCAGGAGCTGGAGGCGGCCCTGCAGCATGTGCTCGCCACCGGGAAGCCGCTCAGCGGCGTCAAGCTCTGGGCCGCGCTGCGCACCGACCCGTCCAGGCGCCGCTGCTGGCGCAGCGAGTTCGTCCGGCTGGGCTCCCCGCTCGGGGAGGAGCCGGTGCCGCTGGGCGTGGCCTGGTTCTTCGAGGACGTCACCCTGCACGAGCAGTCCGAGCAGGAGGGGACGGTACTGCGGTTCCGCGCCACCCAGCTGCGCCGGGCCGGGCAGGCGGCGGCGGAGTGCGAGGACCCGATGGAGGGCGCCGTCGGCTATCTGGACTTCGTCCTGGCCGGGTTCGCCGACTACGCGCTGCTGGACGTACTCGCCCCGCCGGACGCCCCACCGGAGACCGGGTCCGCTCCCGCCGGTCCTGGCGCCGCTGCCGAGGCCGCCCCCGGCGGCGGCCTGGTGCGCGCCGCGGTCTCCCCGGTCGGCGCCCCGGCCCAGTCCGTGGCCCTGGAGCCGACCGGCATCCCGGCCCGCTACGGCGAGGTGCACCCGGCCGTGCGGGCGCTGGAGCGCGCCGGAACCGTGATCGTCTCCGACTCGGGCGCACCCACCGTGCCCACCACCCCGTCCCAGGGGCCGGGCCCGGTGCTGGACTGGGCCCTGCTGCGGCGCTGGCCGGCCGGAACCGTGCACGGCCTGTGCACGGCGCTGCGCAGTCGCGGCCGCACCGTCGGCGTGCTCACCTTTCTGCGCGGCTCCGGGCGGCAGCGCTTCGACCGCGCCGACACCGCCTACGCCGAGGACATCGCGGCCCGGGTCGCCGCGGCGGTGGACCTGGCCGGGGCTCGGCAGCAGGTCTGACGGGTTCAGAAGGTGTAGAAGACCCGGTCCCGGTGCTCGGCCATCAACTTGGCGTTCCAGTCCATCCCGCCGTCGACGTTGCCGGAGCGGAACAGCGGCGGGGTGAGGCCCTGGGCGGCCAGCTTGCCCACCGCGACGGCCACCACGGCCTGCATCAGCGCGACGGTGGTGATGGTGGAGACTGGCCCGAAGGTGGTGTCGGCCCCCTCGGCGGTGAGCTCGCCGTCACCCACCGCGATCTTGTTGTCCAGGACGATGTCGCACTCGTCCTTGAGGTAGTGACCCGAGGGGTGCCGTGAGGAGACAGCCTGCGGATAGGCCAGGGATGTGAGTCCGATCACAGTCAGCCCCCGCTCGCGGGCGTGCGCGGCCAGCTCCACCGGCATCACCTGCCGCCCGGAGAGCGAGATCACGAACAGCAGGTCGCCGCGCCGGGCCGGACCCGCGTCCAGGGTGGCCGTGGCCAGCCCGGCCACCCGCTCCAGCGAGCTGCCCAGATGCGCCGGGACCACGTTCACCCCGGTGACCCCGGGCACGTCCAGCAGGTTCATCAGGACCAGCCCGCCGGCCCGGTAGACCACGTCCTGCGCTGCCAGCGAGGAGTGTCCGGCGCCGAAGGTGAAGATCCGCCCGCCGTCCCGCACCGTGTCGGCCAGCACCTGCGCCGCGCTCTCGATGCCCGCCGCCTCCTCGTCCCTGACCCGCTGCAGCAGGGTGACGGCGGCGTCGAAGTACTGCCCGGCCAGATCGCTCATCGGGTCTGTGCTCGCTTTCGCTGGAAGGCATCCGCTGGCACGTTGACGCCTCCGCCGGTGCCCTGTCAACAGTCTCCAAACGGACGCACAACGGGATTGTCGGCGGGATGCGTCAGAATTGGGTCTGCGACGACGCTGGACGACGAGGAACGGAGCCCGCGGCGATGAGCGGTCACCTGATCGATACGACTGAGATGTACCTGCGCACCATCTTCGAACTCGAGGAGGAGGGCGTCGTCCCCATGCGCGCCCGGATCGCGGAGCGGCTGGAGCAGAGCGGCCCCACCGTGAGCCAGACGGTGGCGCGGATGGAGCGCGACGGCCTGCTGGAGGTCGCGGACGACCGCCATCTGGAGCTGACCGAGGGCGGTCGGCAGCTGGCGACACGGGTGATGCGCAAGCACCGCATCGCCGAATGCCTGCTGGTGGACGTCATCGGCCTGGAGTGGGAGCAGGTCCATGCCGAGGCCTGCCGCTGGGAGCATGTGATGAGCGAGGCGGTGGAGCGCCGGGTGCTGGAACTGCTGCGGCACCCCACCCAGTCGCCGTACGGCAACCCGATCCCCGGGCTGGAGGAGCTGGGGGAGATCCCGGCGGACGAGTCCGCCGCGGAGACGCTGGTCACCCTGGACGAGCTGGCGCCGGGTTCGGAGGGCAAGAGCGTGGTCATTCGGCGGATCGGCGAGCCGATCCAGACCGACGCGCAGCTGATGTACACGCTGCGACGGGCCGGGGTGCAGCCCGGGGCGGTGGTGAGCGTGACCGACGCTCCCGGCGGGGTGCTGGTCAGCAGCGGCGGCGAGGCCGCCGAGCTGGACAAGGAGATCGCCGCGCATGTGTTCGTCGTGCGCGCCTGATCGTCCCGACCGGACACGCTTGCCGAACAGGACGGAAGGACCCGGCTCTTTCCCCGAGCGCCGGGTCCTCCCGTTCCCCCCGTCTCCCCCGTCGTTCCCCCCGCCCGGCTTCCCCTCCGGGCTCCCCCTCGTGCCCCCGCACTCGCTGCGACTCCTGCGGCGGCTCCTTCCGACGGTTGATCCTTACGACCCCATTCCTCCCCTCGGCAGCAATCCGCAATCCTTGAGCACTGTCACTCGAAAGTGGGGCTTTTTCACCCGGCTGCGTGGGTAGTGATGACATTCCGTCAGAAATCGCAAGGAATCCGGATGGAAGCCGCACAGAGCTGTGCCCCCGAGTCCGGTGTGGAACGGGGGCACAGGGGGACGCCGGGCTGCGGCTGACGGTCGCTCAGGAGACGGGCGACGACAGCGGCGCCTCTCGCCCGCACGCATAGGCGATCGGGTTGATCAGCTCGGTGGCCTCCGGGAGCCAGCGGTTCAGGGTGGTGGGCTCCCTGGCCCACTGGGCGAAGCCGAAGGTGCTCACCCGGGTCGGCGGGGCCACGATCCAGTCGCCCTCGCCGTGGCCCATCAGGTCCAGCCGTCCCGGCCCCCAGCCGAGCCTGCGCAGCAGGTCCGGGAGCTTGGGCAGCGATCCCGGCAGCACCAGGAAGATCAGCCGCCGACCGCGGCCCGCGGTCCCCGCGCCGCCGCCGGGGACGGCCAGCACCGGGCCGAGCTGCAGGCCCATCCGCTCCATCCGGGCCAGTGCCAGGCAGCCCGCGATCTCGGGCACGTCGATGGCGTCGAAGGCGCGACCGGTCGGCAGTAGCACCGAGGCCAGCGGGTTGTCCGTCCACCAGCGCCGGACCACGCCGGGGCCCGCGCTGGCCTTGCGCGCCCAGTCGCGGGTGGTCGGGTGCGCACCGGGGGCGGGGCAGCCGAGATCACCGCAGGAGCAGCGCAGCGGCCCCTCGTCCTCGATCAGCCAGCTCCCGGCGGCGACCTCCCAGTGACGCTCCTCCGCGTAGCGGACGGCGGCCTCGATCAACAGGTCGCGGGCGGCGTCCTGATCGGCGGCTTGACGGACAGCGGTCGGCCGGGTAGCTCCCAGGGTGTCTTCCACGTTGTGCACAACTTGCGAGGACTGGGAGGGTTACGGGCGTTGCCACGAAAGTGGATCGAGGCTTTCCGGCGAACGGGGGCGCGTCGGTGCACGGACGGGGCGCACAGGGGGCCCCGGGGCAGGTAGCGGGTATCCCCCCGGGGAGACCTCTGGCTACCCTGGACGGAATGTCTCAATTGCCATGCTGTGGCGACCTCCTGAGGGCGTCCTGTCGTCGATGGCAAGGGATTGACGCCCGATCAGGCTTCACGTGCTCCTTTTCTGGGAATGCTGATGACCTGTCGGGGTGACCACCACGCCCGAGGGGGAGGCACGTCCATGGCCGCCAGACCACTGGTCGCACGACAGCCCAACGAACGACTCCAGGCGTTGATCCAGGAGGCGGGCTGCTCGAACGCCGGGCTGGCCCGGAGGGTGAACCTCTGCGGTGCCGAACACGCGCTCGACCTCCGCTACGACAAGACCTCGGTGGCCCGTTGGCTGCGCGGCCAGCAGCCGCGCGGGCAGGCGCCGGCCGTGATCGCCGAAGCCATCGGCCGCAAACTCGGACGGTCCGTCACCGTCGAGGAGATCGGCATGGCGGACGGCCGCAACCTCTCCTCCAGCATCGGACTGCACTTCTCGGCCACCCTCTCCGGCGCCGTCGAACAGGTCTGCGAGCTGTGGCGCAGCGACGTGGGCCGGCGCGACTTCCTGATCGGGACCTCGGTCGCCGCCTCGGCCCTGGTGGAGCCCAGCCGCGACTGGCTGATCACCCGGCCCGACGAGCAGGTGGCCCGCAACGGCGGTCCCCGGGTGGGGCTCGCGGACGTCGAGGCGGTGCGGGCGACCACCGAGATGCTGGTGGAGCTGGACCACCGGTTCGGCAGCGGGCACGTCCGCCCGGTCGTGGTGCACTACCTCAACAGCGTGGTCTCCGGCCTGCTCTCCGGCTCGTACCGGGAGGAGACCGGACGGGCGCTGTTCGCCGCCGTGGCCCGACTCACCGAGCTGGCCGGCTACATGGCCATCGACACCGGCCAGCCGGGCCTGGCCCAGCGGTACTACATCCAGGCGCTGCGGCTGGCCCAGGCGGCGGGGGACCGGGCCTACGGGGGGTACGTCCTGGCGGCCTCGATGAGTCATCTCGCGGCCACCCTGGGCAACCCCCGGGAGATCTCCCAGCTCGCCCGCGCCGCCCAGGAGGGCGCGCGGGGCGCGGCCACGCCCACCGCGATGGCGATGTTCTACGTCGCCGAGGCACGCGGCCATGCCCTGCTCGGCGACGCCCGATCCTGCGACGCGGTGGCCGCGCGCGCGACCGACGCGATGGAGCACAGCCGCCCCGACGAGGACCCGGCCTGGATCGGCCACTTCGACGGCGCCTACCTCGCCGACGAACTCGCGCACTGCCACCGGGATCTGGAGCAGCCCCGACAGTCCGCCCGGCAGGCCGAGGAGGCGCTGCGCGGCCATCCGGAGACCCGGGTGCGCCGCCGTGCGGTGGACCTGGTGCTGCTGGCCACGGCGCAGCTGCAGCTGAAGGACGTGGAGCAGGCGTGCGAAACCGGCGCGCGCGCCGTGGACTTGCTCTCCGGCCTGCGGTCGGCACGCGGCGCGGAGTACCTCGACGACTTCCGGCGCAGGCTGGAGCCTTTCCGCGAGCAGCGCGTGGTGCGGGAGTTCCAGGCGAGGTCGCTGGCGGAGGCTGCGGCCTGAGGCATGCCGCGGCGCTGGTGTGCCGTCAATACCGGAGGGTTCATAGCAACACTTCCGGGTGAACCGGTAGCGTGGGCTGTTGTCCATGGGATCGTCACAGCACGGCGCCATGGAACCGGCCAGTGGTCCCGCCCCGGTGCGGGGGCAGAGCAGCCCGCCCACCGGGCGAAGTGAGGATGCGCGTTGAATCTCCGTCGCCCCAGCAACGACGAGCTGACCCCTGAGGACCTGTTCAGACCGGAACCGGCCGGTGGCCCCGCGGGTGGGCGGCAGCCCGGGGAGACCATGCCGGGCGAGATCATCCGTTCCTCGCCGGACGGGCTTCCGTGGAACGCCCCGACGCAGGCGCAGCCCGAGGGACACCCGGAGTACTACGGGGAGCCGGCGTACGGCGAGCCGGGCTACGGCGAGGTCGGCTACGGGGACCAGGGCTACGGCCCCCAGGCGCAGTCGGCCGCTCCGGTGCAGGAGGCCTCGACGCAGTTCATGCCGCCGTTCCCGGCCACGCCGCAGCCGCAGCAGCCGACCTACGGCAACGGGTACCAGCCCGCTCAGCAGGGCTACCCGCAGGCCCAGGGCCAGACGCAGGGCTACGGCCAGAACGGCTACGGCGCCCCGACCCAGGCGTACCAGCAGAACGGCTACGACCAGGGCGGTTACAACGAGGGCGGTTACCACCAGGGTCACGACGACCGCCCGGCCCGCCGTTTCAGCAACCGCAGCATCGGCATCGCCGTGGTGGCCGGCTGCGCGGTCGTGGGCATCGTGGTCGCCGCCGCAGTCGGCAGCAGCGGCTCGTCCCAGGGCGCGACAGCCGCCGGCACCAGCAGCTCCGCGGCCGCCGGCTCCGGAGCGAGCAGCGGCGCCTCGGTCTCGGCCGGCCAGGCGCAGGCCAAGGCCATGTCCGACCTACTGGCCACGGCCTCGCACAGTCGTTCGGCCGTGATCGGCGCGGTGAACGACATCACCCACTGCCAGAACCTGGACCAGGCCCAGCAGAACCTCACCGCCGCGGCGGGGCTGCGCAAGCAGCTGGTCACCCAGCTGGGCAGCATGCAGACGGACCAGTTGAAGAACGGATCCGAGCTGGTCACGGCGCTGCGGCAGGGCTGGAAGGCCTCGGAGAGCGCCGACAGCCACTATGCCTCCTGGGCCGCCGAGTCCAAGGGCAGCTGCGCGAAGAACAACAAGCCCAAGAACGGCGGACGCAACGCCGCCGACGAGGCCAGCGGCACCGCGAGCACCGCCAAGGCGAAGGCGTCCCGGCTCTGGAACGCCATCGCCGCGGAGACCGGGCTGCCGAAGCTGTCGGCGACCGAGCTCTGACACTCCGCCCAGGAGCGTGCGCTACTGCTTCAGCAGCAGCGCACGCACATCCTGCAGTCCCGACGTGCTCTCGCTGAGCTGCCCGTTCCGCACGCCCAGGAAGGTCACCCGGGTGTTCACCAGCCGGGGCGCGGTGGCCAGCGGCAGCTGGTCGTTGATGCCCCAGGACAGCGGCGGGGTCTGCCCGCCGGTGTCGATCGGCCCGCTGGAGTCCAGCGCGATCCGCACCGACTTGGCCGTGATCGGCCCGGTCATCCCGGAGACGACCTTGCGCAGCACCTCGTAGGCGATCCAGGTGGTCTCCTCGCCCGGGTCGGCGGTGTTGATCCGGTTGTCGGTGAAGGCGTAGGTCTTGACCAGGGTGTGCAGGGTGTTCCACGCCGGGCTGCTGTCCGGCGGGTACCAGCCGGTGGCGAGCAGCGACTGCAGTGGGCCGCCCGCGCCGCCGGTGGAGTCCACCAGCGACTGCTGGACGCTGCCGATGACCGAGGACAGCTGGGTGTGCTGGGTGCCCTGCCGCCGGAAGTCGTCGAAGAAGGTGGCCGTGGAGGCCGGGTCGAGGGCGGTGGTGACGCAGTTGCCGGGCTGGTCGCCGCCGATGGCCCGGACCGCCGCGTCGGTGTAGCCGGTGAGCCCGGAGTTGACCGGGACGTCCACGGTGGTCACCTGGCCGGTGGAGAGCCCGGCCTTGAGCGAGCCCAGCATGGTGTCGCCGATGAGGCTCTGCGGACGGACCACGGCGACCCGCCGGCAGCCGGCCCGGACCAGCTGTTCTCCGTTCCCGGCCAGCAGGGTCCGGTAGCCGCCGTTGACGGGATAGGAGTAGATCGAGCTGAACTCCTCGGCGGACAGCCCGAACCCGCCGAGGTAGGGGATGTCGGCCGACTCCAGCAGCGGCATGAAGTCGCTGCCGAACTGGCTGTAGGAGCCGACCACCGCCACCGCCTTCCTGGCGACCGCCTCGTTCGCGCAGTCGACGGCTCCGGCGCTGGTGTTGTGCTCGTCACAGGTCAGCACCTGGACCTGGTGCCCGCCGATCCCGCCGGTGGCGTTGAAGTCCTTCGCGATCGCGGTGGCCAGCGCCGGTATCCCGGCCTGGCTGCCCACGGTGCCCTCCTCCGGCGCCCAGGTCATCACCGTGACCGCGCCGGTGTCGTGCTCGGAGGCGTCCGCGGCGCCTCCGCAGCCCGCCAGGCCACCCAGGAGCAGGGCCGTGCCCGCAGCTACGGCTGCCGTGCGGCTCGATCGTCCGGTGGACCTCATGGCACGGTATCCCTCCCTGGGGGCGGGCTCCGGTCGGCCCGCCACGTAGCTCGGGGGAAAGCTTCGGGGCAGCGGTGTACGGCGGCACGGCGCTCCCGGGAACGCCCGACCAACGGCTTGGGAACAGCAGGCGTCATGGGAACGTAGGATCGATTCTCATGCAGGGTTCGCAGCACAGTTCCGAAAAGTCTTCTCGAACGGCACCCCGCTCCGGGACTATGGGCGGCATGCCGCTCACTGACATCCCCTGGTGGCGCTGGCGGGCCCGGGTCCGCTCAGCCCTGCACATGCTCGGCGACCCCGCCTTCCAGCAGGAGTGCTGGGTCAACGGCCGGGAGGGCTACGGCGACGTCACCGACGCCGTCTACCGCCTGGTCGAGGACACCTGGCTGGACCGCTGGTCCGCCGAGAAGTACGTCGGGACGATCGTCCGCGACTCGGCCGAGGCCGCCCTCGTCGACACCGCGGTGCTGCGGGTGCTGCGGATCATGCACCAGGTCGGCCCGGACGCCCCCTCCGCCGCGTACCTGGCGCACCACGGCTGGCCGGAGGCGGTCCGCGCCTGCCACGACGCCCACGTCCGGCTGACCCTGAACGACGGCGAGGACCCGGACGTCCCGCCGCGCTCGCTGGAGGTGCTGTCCATCCTGACCCGCGTCGTCGCGTGAGACGGGTCGTCGGGCGGCCGACGGTCTGTGGCACGCTGTCCGGTCAGTAGTCCCACGTCAGCAGCCAACACGTCAGCAGTCCGCACGAGAGGCAGCCTCCGGTGTCACAGCAGCAGCCCGGCACGGGCCAGTACGTACTGACCCTGTCCTGCCCGGACAAGCAGGGCATCGTGCACGCGGTGTCCAGCTACCTCTTCCTGACCGGCTGCAACATTCTGGACAGCCAGCAGTTCGGGGACGGCGCCAGCGGGCTGTTCTTCATGCGGGTGCACTTCTCCGCCGATTCACCGGTGACTCTGGAGAAGCTGCGGGCCAGCTTCGCCGCGACCGGCGACGCCTTCCGGATGGACTGGCAGATCCACCCCTCCGCCGAGCGGACCCGGGTCCTGCTGCTGGTCAGCAAGTTCGGCCACTGCCTCAACGACCTGCTGTTCCGGGCGAGCACCGGGGCGCTGCCGGTGGACGTGGTCGGGGTGGTGTCCAACCACACCGACTTCCAGGACCTGGCCGCCTCCTACGGCATCCCGTTCCACCACATCCCGGTGACCGCCGCGACCAAGGCCGAGGCCGAGGCGGCGCTGCTGGAGCTGGTCGACGCCGAGCAGGTGGACCTGGTCGTGCTGGCCCGCTACATGCAGGTGCTCTCGGACGACCTGTGCAAGGCCCTGGCCGGGCGGGCGATCAACATCCACCACTCGTTCCTGCCGAGCTTCAAGGGCGCCAAGCCCTACCACCAGGCGCACGCCCGGGGCGTGAAGCTGATCGGCGCCACCGCGCACTATGTGACGGCCGAGCTGGACGAGGGCCCGATCATCGAGCAGGAGGTGGTCCGGGTCAGCCATGACGTCACCCCCGAGCAACTGGTCGCGCTGGGCCGCGACGCCGAGTGCCAGGCGCTCGCCCGCGCGGTGAAGTGGCACGCCGAGCACCGCGTCCTGCTCAACGGCACCCGCACCGTCGTCTTCGCCTAGCGGCGCCGGCGGCCGGCCTCAGGGCCGCGAGAGCAGCCGGGCGGCGTGCAGCAGGTCGCGGGCGGCGCCGCGGTCGCCGGTGATGCCGTGGGGGGTCCGGTCCGGATCGCGGTGCGCCGCGCACAGGAAGCAGAACTCCACGCCGTCGATGGCGACGGTGGCCACCGGTTCGGTGTCGGCCGGCAGCGGCGCGGCGCCCGGGGCGGGGACCTCCAGCGGCACCAGCCACTCGCTCTCGCCTCGGCCCTCGATGATCAGCTTCACCGCTCTGATGCCCTGCGGATCGCCGTAGGACGCGTCCTGCCGTCCGCTCGGCGCGGCCGCACCGGCGTCACGCAGGGCGCTCAGGGCGTAGGGGAGCAGCCTGGTCGCCAGCCCCACCATGGTCCGGATGTGCACTCCGCGCGGCGGCCCGTAGGGCCAGCCCACCGCTTCGGCGATGTCCTCGGCGTGGATCCAGCACTCGAAGGCGCGGTCCACGAAGGCGTCCCGCAGCGGCAGCCGGAACGCGCCGTAGTCCACCAGCAGATCCCCGGCCGGCGGGGTCCGGCCGGCCGCCTCGGCCAGCGCTGCCGTCTCGACCAGGGCTCGGGTCTGCTCGCGCCAGAAGGCCCGTACGGTCTCCGGGCCGCGGCGGCGCTGCAGTGCCGTCAGCCGGGTGCTGCGCTCCACCAGGTCGATGCCGCCGTCGGGCGAGGGCACCGGATCGGGCAGTCCCAGCGCCCGGGAGACCACGCCGTCGACCGCCGCGAGATGGCAGAGCACCTCGGCCGGCCGCATCCGCTCCGAGCCGCCGTGCCAGGGCAGGTCCGCGTGCTCCAGCCAGTCCAGCTCGCCGAGGTCCCGCAGCAGCGCGTCCAGCCGGGCCGTCTCGGCGACGAAGGCGTCCGCGTAGTCGGGGACGCCGACCTCCGGCGCGCGCCGGGCGAGGGCGCGGGCCAGCACCTGGGTGCGCAGGGTGGGAGCCGGGTCCAGCGGTTCGTCGGCGGAGAGCCAGCCCGCTGCGTCCCGCAGCCGTCCGGCCTCCTCGGCGCAGCCGGGGCAGCCGGCCAGGTGCTGCTGGACCTGCGCGGCCTCCTCGGCGGGGCAGGCGTCCAGGGCCCAGGCGCCGAGCAGCCCGCGCAGCGTGTCGTGGTCGGGCGGCCCGTCCGGCCGGCTCTCCCGTATCGGGGCGCTCATGAGGTGTGCTCCGATGAGAGGGCGGTGGCGAGGAGTTGGAGGCCGAGCCGCATCCGGTGCTTGGCGGTGGCCGTGCTGATGCCGAGCTCGCGCGCGGCCTGCTGGTAGGTGCGGCCGCCGAAGTAGGTGAGCACCAGGGTCTCCCTGAGCGCTTGCGGGAGCGAGGTCACCACGTGCTGGACCCGGGCCGCCGTCGCTTCGGCGAGGACCTGCTCCTCCACGCTGGAGGACTCCGGCGGGGCGGCCGGGTCCTCCTTGCCGTTCCCGGCGTCCGCGTCCAGCGCCTGGTCCCGGCGCAGTCCCTCGACGGCGCGGCGGTGGGTGAGGGTGCCGATCCAGGAGCGCATCGAGCCCTGGGCCGGGTCGAAGTCGGCCGGATGCTCCCAGACCTGGGCGAAGACGTCCCGGACCACCTGCTCGGCGGCCTCGGAGTCGTCCAGCACGCGGCTCGCCAACCCGAGTACCAGCGGCGCGAACTGGTCGTACAGCTCGCCCAGCGCGGACTCCTCGCCCCGG
This sequence comes from Streptacidiphilus sp. EB103A, assembly GCF_041261405.1. Taxonomy (NCBI): domain Bacteria; kingdom Bacillati; phylum Actinomycetota; class Actinomycetes; order Kitasatosporales; family Streptomycetaceae; genus Streptacidiphilus; species Streptacidiphilus sp. EB103A. The sequence continues at coordinate 249,770 of NZ_JBGCAQ010000013.1, forward strand.
GCGAGGCGGCGCTGGATCTGGCGGTCCCATCGGATCGGGGCCGACGTCGCCATGGGCACCGCCCTTCCTCAGGCTTCGGAAAGTGTGGAGTGTCCCTGTTCGAACCTAGCGCGGCCCGGTGCGGTGGCAGGCCGCTTCACCAAAACTGCCGCTGTCGTCCGTCGCCGCCTCCGGATAGCCTGATGACTCGTCAAGGACACCCGGTGACCGTTTTTCCCGGACTTCTGTCCCCTGTCGCCACCTCCGCCCCATCCACCGTCCCAACGACCCGAGAATTGCGGCACAGCGTGAGCACACTGACAGTGACGGCCGAGACCCTCGACAGCTGGACCTTGCTGCGCGTGGCCGGAGAGATCGACCTGGTCTCCGGCACGGTGGTGCGCGACCAGGTGCACCACGCCGTGGCGTCCGGTCGGCGCCGCATCCTGCTGGACCTCAGCGAGGTCCGCTTCTGCGACTCCAGCGGCGTCGGCGTGCTGATCGCCGCCCGGCGGCTGCTGCGCTCCTGCTCGGGGGAGCTGCGGCTGATCCTCCCGGCCGCCCGCGACAACCAGGGCAGCAGGGAGGTGCACCGGGTGTTCAACGCCCTGGGCATCCGACGCCTGTTCGACATCCACCCCGACGTGACCTCGGCCAGCGGTCCGGTCGGCGATCTGCCCCGGGGCAGGCGGTCCGAGGCCGTGCGGGGCGCCCAGTAGGCTCGGGGGGCTCGACCGGACCGGACCTGGAGTGAGAAGCCAACTCGTGAACGCGCCCGCCACCGCCGTCTCCCTCTCCGTCGTCCTGCCGGTGTACGGGGTCGCCGACTACCTGCCGCGCTGCCTGGACTCCGTCCTCGCCGACGACCTCCCCGGGCTGCAGGTGGTCGCCGTCGACGACTGCTCGCCGGACCGCAGCGGCGCGATCCTGGACGAGTACGCGGCCCGCGACCCCCGGCTCACCGTGCTGCACCTGGACGTCAACCGCGGCCTGGGCGGCGCCCGCGAGGCCGGGCTGGAGCGGGCGACCGGCGACTACGTCTGGTTCGTCGACAGCGACGACTGGCTGGCCGACGGCGCGGTGCGGGCCGTCGCCGAGCGGCTGGCCGCAAGCCGCCCCGACGTGCTGGTCACCGGCTTCGCCCGGGTCTACCCCGACGGCAGCGTGGAACCCGACACCTGGCGCGGCGCCATGGCGGACGCTCCGGAGACGCTCACCCTCGCGGAGCGCCCGGCACTGCTGAACATGATCCTCTCGGCCTGGAACAAGGTGGTCCGCCGCGACTTCCTGCTCGGCCTGGACGTCCGCTTCGGCGACGGCTTCTACGAGGACATCTCCGTCACCTACCCGCTGCTGCTGGCCGCCGATCGGATCAGCCTGCTGCCGCAGGAGCTCTACTTCTACCGGCGCGAGCGCGAGGGCGCGATCACCAACACCGCCTCGCCCCGGCACGCCGACGCCTTCGCCCAGTACGACGCGATCTTCGCCTTCCTGGACCGCCGCCCGGAGATCCCCGCCGCGCTGCGCCGCATGGTCTTCGACCGCACCGTGAAGCAGGCGGTGACCGTGCTGGACACCCCGGGCCTGGTCCCGGCCGAACTGCGGGCGGAGTTCTTCCACCGCGCCTCGGCGCACTTCCGACGGCACCGCCCCGGGGGCTACAGCTACCCGGGCGGGCTGCGCGGGGTCCAGTACCGGCTGGTCGACCGCGACGCCTGGGGCGCGTACCAGCGGCTGCGCCCGCTCCAGGCGCTTCCGCGCACCGTGCGCCGCAGTGCCCGCCGGGGCGTGCCGCTGGCCAGGCGCGCCGTGCGCAGCACCGCCAGGCACGGCCTCTCCGCCGCCTACCGCAGGCTCCCGCTGGACGAGAACCTCGCCGTCTACGCCGCCTACTGGTACCGCGGCTACGCCTGCAACCCGGCGGCGATCTACCAGAAGGCCCTCGAACTCGCCCCCGCCGTACGCGGGGTGTGGGTGGTGCAGACCAGGGCCCAGGGCGCGGCGATGCCGCCCGGCGTGCCGTGGGTGCTGGAGAACACCCCCGCCTATCTGAAGCTGATGTGCACCGCGAAGTACCTGTTCAACAATGTCAACTTCCCGCACACCTGGGTCAAGCGGCCCGGATCGGTGCACATCCAGACCCAGCACGGGACCCCGCTGAAGTACCTCGGCCTGGACCTGCGGGACCGCCCCGAGGCCGCCGCCGGCATGGACTTCGACCTGCTGCTGGAGCATGTGGCCCGCTGGGACTACCTGGTCTCGCCCAACCCGCACTCCACCGAGGCCTTCGGCCGGGCCTATCCGGGCGACTACCGGGTGCTGGAGACGGGCTACCCCCGCAACGACCGGCTGGCCGTCGCCACCCCCGAGGAGACCGCCGCGATCCGGGAGCGCCTCGGCGTCCCGGCAGGCAGCACCGCGGTGCTCTACGCACCCACCCACCGGGAGCAGCACCAGGAGTACGTCTCCGTCCTCGACATCGAGGCGCTGGCGACGGCGCTCGGCCCCGGCTACACGCTCCTGGTGCGCACCCACTACTTCTACGCCCGACCCGACGCCGCCGGTGCGGGCGCGGGTGCCGACGGGAGCGAGGGCGCACGGATCCTGGACGTGTCCGGGCACCCCTCGGTGGAGGAGCTCTGCCTCGCCGCCGACGTCCTGGTCACCGACTACTCCTCGGTGATGTTCGACTACGCGGTGCTGGACCGGCCGATGGTGGTCTTCGCCCCGGACTGGGACGACTACCAGCGCATCCGCGGGGTGTACTTCGACCTGACGGAACAGCCGCCCGGGCCGGTCGCCACCACCCAGGAAGCCCTGACCGCCGTCCTGGCCGACCGCTCGGCGGCCGGCTTCGCCGGCACCGACGCGGCCAAGCTGCGCGCGGCGTTCCGGGAGCGCTTCTGCCCCTGGGACGACGGCGGCGCCGCCGAACGCGTGGTCCGTGCGGTGCTGCCGGTCGACCCGGGGGCAGCGGGGCGGGAGTGACGGGAATCACAGGACCGACGGGCCGAGGGGACTGACGGGAGGTCAGCTCCCCGGTCAGTGCCCGGTGATCTGCTTCGACATCCAGGTCAGCATCGGAGTCATCTCCTTGGCGAAGGTCGTGGTGTCGTGGCTGCCGCTGGAAAGTGTCAGCAGCTGGCTGGTCCCCGGCGTGTGCAGCGCCTTGATCAGCGCCCTCGCGTCCGCGACCGTGCGCCCGTCGGTCTGCACGCCTTGGGCCATCAGCACGATGTCCGGCTGCTTCTTCATGTTCTGCAGCAGCAGCAGCGGGTTGTTGGCGGCCGCCAGGGCGGGGTCCTTGAGCACCACGGCGGCGTCCGGTGCGTTGTAGCCGGACATGGTCACCCCGGCGTGGAAGACCTCCGGGTACTGGACGGTGAGGTTGGCGGCGCAGTAGCCGCCGGCCGAGTAGCCCGCGAGACCCCAGTTCTTCGGGTCCCTGGACACCCGGAAGTTGTGCTGAATCAGCGTCGGGACGTCCTTGGCCAGCCAGGTCGCGGTCTGGTAGCCGCCGGGCAGGTTGACGCAGCCCGAGTCCCTGCTCCCGCCGAACATGTTCAGCTTCGCCGAGACCAGGATCATGGGCTTGGCCTTGCCCTGGCTCATCAGTGTCTTCATCACTGTGTCCGCGTGCATGCTGCCGAACCAGGCCTTGGGCGTGCCGGGCGTGCCCGGAAGCAGCTCCAGCACCGGGAAGTCGGTGTGCGCGTATGCCGGTTCGTTGTACTGCGGGGGCAGCCACACATAGATGTCGCCCTTGATCCGTGAGGCGGGGCCGACCGCGGTCGCCGAGAGCACGTCGTTGTTGTACTTGCTGAAGGTGAGCTTCTCCGCCGAGACCTCGCTCGCCCCGGTGCCGCCCCTGCCGCCGGTGCTGTCCCCTCCGGACGCGGTCATCTGCACGCTCGCGTTCTGGCCGAACAACGAGCCCCAGGTGTCGTAGAACGGCCCCATCTTGTTGTTCACGAACACCAGGACCATGAGTACCGCTGCGAACTGGCTGAAGACGATCAGGCCGACCCTCGCGGTGATCTTCGCCGGGGCCGGCCCCGGTATCCGGTTCCAGACCGTCACCAGACCTACCACGGTTGCCACGACCAGGAGGATGGTGAGGACGAAGAACGGCGTACCTGTGAGACTCATCGCTGACCTTTCCGGATTCTCCCGCCGTCGTCGGCAAGGGCCCCGGTAGGCCCCCGCTGGACGGAATCCGCAGGTGAAGACGCACCGCAAGGCCATCAGGTTGCTTGCTGGGGTCTTCTTCGCAGCCGCATGGCGATTCCGGGACGCGCGCTTGAGACGAGCCTACCTGGATGCCCGCTGGGAGCCTCATACGATCGGATGACCTTCATCCCGGACATCCGGCGGGGTAGCACGTGACCCTGCGTACTGCCTCAGCGCTGCGGATCCTGCCAGGGCAGCGCCGCGAACAGGTCGCGCAACTGGTGCTTCAGCACCTTCCGCAGCGTCTCGTTGAGCGGAAGCGCGTCCACCACCTCCAGCTGCTCCGGGATCTTCTGCGCCATCAGCCCCGCCGAACGCAGCCGTTCGGCGATCTCCTCCAGCGTCGGCGGCCGCACCCCGGGGCGGCGCTCGACCACCGCGCAGACCCGTTCACCACGGACCGGGTCGGGCAGTCCGATCACCGCTACGGCGCCGACCCGAGGGTCCTGGTAGATCAGGTCCTCGATCTCCTTGGCCGAAATGTTTTCACCCTTGCGGATGATGATGTCCTTGAGCCGTCCGGTGAGCACCACATGCTCGTCGGCCCGGACGTACCCCAGATCGCCGGTGCGCAGCCAGGGTCCGGCGGAGTCGACGACGGCGAAGCCCTCCTCGGTGAGCGCCGGATCGGTGTAGCCGCGGCAGACCATCGGCCCGCGCAGCCACACCTCACCCTCCTCTCCGATCGCGGCCTCGTCGCCGTCCCTGCGGACCACCCTGACCTCGCAGCCGGTGACCGGATGCCCCTCGGTGCAGGCGAGCTGTTCCGGGGTGTCGGTGGGGGAGCCCATGCAGATCGCCGGGACCTCGGTCATCCCGTAGCCGTGGGCCAGAACGCAGCCCAGCTCCTCGGCCACCTCCCGGTACATCTCCGGCGGGCGCGGGGCGCCACCGCCGGAGATGATCCGCAGATCGGCCAGCAGCCGCTCGCCGGGCGGCAGTTTGCGCTGCTCGGCGAGGAAGGCGGCGTAGAAGGCGGTGGAGCCGCCGGCCATGGTGACGCGGTTGCGCCGGTACGCGGGGAGCGCCCCCGGCAGCGCGAAGACCTCGACCAGCAGTGCCGGGAATCCGTACACCAGCATGGTGACCAGATAGTCCGGGCCGCCTATGTGTGCGTAGGGGAAGGCGATCGAGCCGACGTCGGAGGGGCTCATGCCGAGGGCGTCGGCGAGCCCGGTGCCGCCCGCGATCAGGGTGCGGTCGGTGTGCTTGGCGCCCTTGGGGGCGGAGGTGATGCCGGAGGTGTAGTAGATCCAGCGGATCGGAGCCCGCTCGTCGGAGAGGTCGGTCCGGGGCGGGGCCGGCAGGGTGGCCGGGTCGCCGAGCGGGAGGTCGGACTCGGCGTAGGCGGTGACCACGCGCGGCGGGTGCGGCAGCGCGCTGCCGGTCTTCTCGGCGAAGCCGGTGTAGTCGAAGCCGCGCCAGTTGCCCGGGGTCAGATACAGCGCGGGCCGGGCCTCCTGGAGGATCTGTGCCACCTCGGCGCCCCGGTAGATGGCGATGATCGGCGTCTGGACGGCGCCGAGCCGGGCCAGGGCCAGCGAGAGCAGCACCGTCTCGATCCGGGTGGGCAGCTGCCAGGCGACGGGTGTGCCCTCGCCGACGCCGTACTCGGCCTGCAGCCCGGCGGCGATCCGCAGCGCCCGGTCGCGGACCTCACGGAAGGTGAGCACCCGGTCGGTCCCGGCCTGCGCGTCGACCTCCTGGATCAGCATCGGGGCGTCGGGTGTCTCGGTGACCCGCCGCTCCAGCAGGTCCCAGAACGTCCGGGCGTCGGCGACGGTACTGGGCATGCTGGGCATGGGACCTCCCGTTGGAGACCTGACTGATCGTCAGATGTGTGACGAGGCTAACTGTGGCGGGACGGGCCCTCAACCCCTGGGCGGCGTCCGGGGTTCGGGCGACCATCGGCCGACGACGGCGGCGCTGTCCGTCACGCTCGCGACCAGCGCCAGGGTGTGCGTCAGCACCGCCTCGGCGTACTCGGGCGGCGTGCCCGCCACCGCGTCGCGGGGCAGGACGACCTGGAAACCCGCGTCCACCGCGCCGAAGGCCAGCTCCAGCAGCGCGACGTTGACCGACACCCCCACGCAGACCAGCGTGCTCGCGCCGAGGTTGCGCAGGACCGAGGCCAGTCCGGTGTCCTGGAACGGGCCGAGGCCGTGCAGCCGGGGAACGACCAGGTCGCGTGCCGGGTCCGCGCCGATGCCGGGGTGCAGCTCGGCCGCCGCGCTCCCGGGCGTGAGCGCTGCGCCCGGGTGCGCCGCCGCGATCCGTGCCGCGGCCGCGAACAGCCGCGCATTGGCGTTGGCGCCGAGCCCGTCCGGCCGTCGCACCGCCGTGCAGTGCACCACCGGGACGCCTGCGGCGCGGGCGGCCGCGACCAGCGAGCGGACCTGGCCGACCAGCTCGGCCTTCTCGGCGGCCGCGGCGAGATCGGGAAAGACGGCCTGCTCGCCCAGAACCCCGTTCTGACACTCGCAGGTCACCAGCGCGCTGCGGGCGGGGTCGAGCAGGCGTTCCAACCGCTCCCTGGCATCCGCCATGCCGTCCCCGCCTCCCACTCGGTCGGGCGCTTGCCGCCCGAACCTCGGCTCACTAGTCTGAATCTGACGGAGCGTCAGGTAAAGGGTTCGGGCAGCCGGACCTCGGAGGGAGACCAATGGACCACCCCGAGCCGCAGCCGGGACTTGACGTGGTGACGACCGTGGACGACCTGCCGAAGGTGGTCAGCGTCGACGACCATGTGATCGAACCCGCGAACCTCTTCGAGACCTGGCTGCCCGCCAAGTACCGCGACCGGGGCCCCAAGCCGCTGCGGGCGGGCATCGGCGAGCTGGCCTACGTGGGCGGCAAGTACCGGATCACCATGGACCCGGACGGCCCGCCCACCGACTGGTGGATCTACGAGGACCTGAAGTTCCCGTACAAGCGGAACATCGCCGCCGTCGGCTTCGACCGCGACGAGATGACCCTGGAGGGCATCACCCGCGAGGAGATGCGCCGGGGCTGCTGGGACCCCAAGGCCCGCGTCGACGACATGGAGAACAACCATGTCGAGGCCTCACTCTGCTTCCCGACCTTCCCCCGCTTCTGCGGCCAGACCTTCGCCGAAGCCCACGACAAGGAGGTGGCCCTGGCCTGCGTCCGCGCCTACAACGACTGGATGGTGGACGAGTGGTGCGGCGACAGCGGCGGCCGGCTGATCCCGCTCTGCCTGATCCCGCTCTGGGACGTCGACCTGGCCGTCGCCGAGATCCGCCGCAACGCCGCGCGCGGTGTACGGGCCGTCTGCTTCAGCGAGATCCCCACCTACCTGGGTCTGCCCTCCATCCACTCCGGCTACTGGAACCCCTTCTTCGCCGCGTGCGAGGAGACCGGGACGGTCGTCTGCATGCACATCGGCTCCTCCTCGCAGATGCCCGCCGCCTCCCCGGACGCCCCACCGGCCGTCCAGGCCACGCTGAGCTTCAACAACGCCATGGCCTCGATGACGGACTTCCTCTTCTCGGGCGTGCTGGTCCGCTTCCCGGCGCTGAAGCTCGCCTACAGCGAGGGCCAGATGGGCTGGATCCCCTACGCCCTGGAGCGCGCCGACGACGTCTGGCGCGAACACCGCGCCTGGGGCGGCGTGCGGGACCTGATCCCGGAGCCGCCGTCGACGTACTACTACCGCCAGATCTACGCCTGCTTCTTCCGCGACAAGCACGGGATCGCCTCCCTGGACACGGTCGGCGTCGACAACGTGACCTTCGAGACGGACTACCCCCACGTCGACTCGACCTGGCCAGACACGGCCGCGGTCGCCCTGGACCACGTACGTGGGCTGCCGAAGGACGTGGTCTACAAGATCATGCGGGGGAACGCGATTCGGATGCTGGGGCTGGGGTTGGACGGGGGTGGGGGTGGCGTCGGGCACGGGCTCGGGGGAGGCAGGGCGGCGTAGTCGGCTGTTTGCGGCAGCTGTAGGTGGCTTACACGGCGCCACCGTTGCCGCCCACCCCCGTCCGTGGCTTGTTGCTGCTGCTCGCTCCGCTCGCGGGCCAACTGCAGCGGGGGAGCCGGGTCGGGGCCGGGCGCCGTTCCCGGGCTGGGGGTCGCGGGTGGGGCGTGCAGAAACGGTTCTGCGGCAGGGCTTCGGGCGAACCGGGGTCACTTTCGGGACGCTGGGGCACTTTTGGTACGCCAGGACCGGGGCAAATCGGGCATTACGGCATGATCAAGTGACACCTTGTCCCGAAAGTGACCCCAGTTCGCCATTGAGCCGGGCTTTTGGGGTCACTCTCCATACGTTCGGGTCACTCCCTCGACGCCCAATTCGGACATTGCGGGCAGGAGGCGTCGGATGAGTGACCCGAACGTATGGGGAGTGACCCCAAACCGGCCAGCCCCACAGCAGAAGCGTTTCTGCACGCCCCACCACCGACCGCCCCGCCGCCCGGCAACGGCGGGCCGCCCGCACCCCTCCCCGGCCTTGTCGCCGCGAGCGAAGCGAGCAGCAGCAACAAGCCACGGACGGCGGAGGGCGGCAACGGTGGCGCCATGTAAGCCACCTACAGCTGCCGCAAACAGCCGACTACGCCGCCCCGCCTCCCCCGACGTCACCCCCACCCCCGCGCCAGAAAGGACCCCCCATGGACCTCCAGGACACCCCCGCCGAGGCGGCGTTCCGCCGTGGCCTCCGCGACTGGCTCGGGAAGGTGCTGCCCGACCTGCCCCCACCCCCCGACCCGCTCGACTGGCCGGGGCGGCGGGCCTATGACACGGCGTGGCAGCGGCGGTTGTACGACGCGGGGTACGCGGGGGTGCACTGGCCGCGTGAGGTGGGAGGGCAGGGGGCCACCCCGGCCGAGTACCTGATCTTCCTGGAGGAGACCGAGCGGGCCGGGGCGCCGTATGTGGGGGCGAACTTCGTCGGGCTGCTGCACGCCGGGCCGACCATCGCCGCCGAAGGGACGCCCGAGCAGCGGCGCCGCTGGCTTCCCGGGATCCTGAGCGGTGCGGAGGTGTGGTGCCAGGGCTTCAGCGAGCCCGGCGCCGGCTCCGACCTGGCGGCGCTGCGGACCCGTGCCGTCCGCGACGGTGACGACTACGTCGTCAGCGGCAGCAAGTTGTGGACCTCGCACGCCGAAGTGGCGGACTGGTGCGAGTTGCTGGTCCGCACGGATCCCGCCGCGCCCAAGCACCGGGGCATCAGCTGGCTGGTGCTGCCCATGGACGCCCCGGGGGTGACCGTCCGTCCGCTGCGGACGCTGATGGGGACGGCGGAGTTCGCCGAGCTGTTCCTCGACGGGGTGCGGGTGCCGGTGGCGAACCGGGTCGGTGCGGAGAACGACGGCTGGCGGGTGACCATGGTGACCCTGTCGTTCGAACGCGGCACCGCCTTCGCCGGGGAGGTGGTGGCCTGCCGCCGGGCGCTGGTGGAACTGGCCGGACTGGCCCGGCGCAACGGCGCCTGGGAGGACGACCCGGGCCTGCGGCGCTCGCTCGGGCTGCTGGCGGCGCGGTTCGGCGCGCTGTGGCGGCTGGTGCAGTGGAACGTGTCCGAGGCGCAGGGCGGTGGGGTGCCCGGGCCGGGGGCGTCCGTCTTCAAGCTGTGCTTCTCCGAGGCCCGGCAGGAGTTGTACGACCTCGCGGCGGCGGTCCTCGGCTCGGGTGCGCTGGTGCTGGCGGACGGGCAGGGCGACGACTGGACGGCGCAGCGGCTGCAGGGCCTCTCCTACACCATCGCCGCAGGCACGTCGCAGATCCAGCGGAACATCGTGGCCCAGCGGGTGCTGGGGCTGCCCAAGCCGGGGAGGGCTTGATGGACTTTCGCCTGACGGACGACCAGATCGCGCTGCAACTCGGCCTGCGTGAGCTGCTGACGGGACGGTTCGGGCCCGAGCAGCTGCGAACCGCGATGACGGACAGTGAGGAGGGGAGGCTCCCGCTGTGGTCCGAACTCGCCGACGCCGGGCTGTTCTCACTTCGGAAGCCGGAACACCAGGAGGGCGGCCTCGGGCTCGGCCTGGCCGAGGCTGTGCTGGCGTTCGAGGAGGTCGGACGGGCGCTGGTGCCCGGGCCGTTGGTGGCGACCGAACTCGCCACCGTGCATGCCGCGCTCCCGTCGCACCAGGCCGCCGGACTCTGCCGCACCCGGCCCGCCGGACGGGGCCCGCTGCTGGTGGAGCGGCTGCCCGCGCTGGACACGCTGTTGCTGGCGGACACCGTCACCGGGGAGGTGCGGTCGGTGAGTCCGGCTCGGATCCGAGCCCGGAGCAGGCGCGGTGTGGATCCGTTGACGCCGATGTGGGAGCTCGAAGAACCCCTGCCGGCCGCGGAACCGCTGCCGGGCCTGGACGCTCGACGGCTCTGGGCCGAGGGGTCGCTGCTGACGGCCGCGCTGCAGCTGGGTGTGGCGAACCGGACGGTGGCCACCGCCGTCGCCTATGCCGGGCAGCGCGAGCAGTTCGGCCAACCGATCGGTGCGTTCCAGGCGGTGCAGCATCTCTGCGCGGACATGCTGGCGCGGACCGAGCCGGCCCGGGCGGCGGTCAGGGCGGCTGCGGTGTGCGCGGATGCGGGTGTTCGGACGGCGGAGCTGGCCGTGGCGACAGCCGGGGCGAAGCTGCTCGCGGACCAGGCGGCGGTGCGCGGCGCCCGTGACTGTCTGCAGGTGCACGGGGGCATGGGCTTCACCTGGGAGGCCGACGTCCATCTGCTGCTGAAGCGGGCCTGGGTGTACGAGGGGTCCTTCGCCAGCGCGCCGGAGAGCACAGAACTGCTGGCAGAGGATCTGTCCACCGCAGCCGTCGGACACTTGTAGGAAGGGTGGTATCTCTGCGGACGCCCGCCGGTCTCCCAGAATTGCGGCGCTCTTCGGTTACGCTCCGGAGTGTGCGGACGGATCGATGTGCTGGGCCTGCTGAGTGGCCTCGCCGCGTCCGGAACGCCTGGAACATCCAGGGCCGGGGACCAGCAGGGGCAGTATGCACTGCAGTACCGTCCCCATGTTGGAATATGCCCGAAGCGCTTGCTGGAAACAGTGCAGGCAAATCATCCTGGATCAGAAGCGCATCCATGTGCCGTCCGGGGAGCCGGACGGTTCCAGGGGCGCGACTGATCCCGCTAGTACGGGTGGTGTGAGCGGTGCAGGTGCTTCAGGTGCAGATCGCCGTCGAGGCGGATCCGGCCGAGGTCGGACGGGCTCGCAGGTGGACCAGGTCGCGGCTGACCGGATGCGGGTTCGATCCGGACGCGGCAATGGCGGAGGCGTTGGTGCTGGTGGTGTCCGAGCTGGTCACCAACGCCGTGGTGCACACCGGGAATCCGGCTGTGCTGCGCCTGCAGTTCCCGGTCGGCGGGGACGACGCCGACCGCCGCCCGGTCCGGGTCGAGGTCGCGGACGCGAGTGAGCGGCCGCCCCGGCCGAGGCATGCACCGGGTGAGGCGACCAACGGGCGCGGTCTGGAACTGGTGGAGAACCTCTGCGACCGTTGGGGTTGGTACCCGGACGGCGGGGGCAAGCGGGTCTGGTGCGAGATCGAGCGGGAGCCCCGGGAGTGCGGCCCGCCGATGCTCGACGCCGAGGCACTGCTGACGCTGCAACAGCTGCTCGTCGGATGAGTCGGACGAGAGATCTCTGACGGTTCGACGACCGAACGACCGACCGACCGAACGGGGGACGACCGGCGGTGGCAATCGGCACAGAACGAGCGCTCTCCTCCTGGTCGGCGGCCCAGGTGGCCGCCGCCCTGGAGGGCGTCGTCGATCTGGAGCACGGCGGACACGGAGCCCAGGGATCGTGGTTCATGCCGTGGCGGCTGCCGGTAGCGGATCTGGAACTGCACCACCCCTCCCTGGTGCTGCCCGCGATGAGCGCCTGCGGCAGCCGGATCAGGGTGTGGACGGCGGCCCGCGCACTCCTGCTGGACGCCGAGCCGGTGCGACTGGACGGCGGCCCGGAGCTGCCCGGCGTCTGCGACCTGCTCATTGACGACGCGTCGAACCCTGACGATGACGATGACCTCTGGCGGCGGGCCGACCTTGGCTCGGTCGGCGCGGTGTTCGATGACCTGCCGCCCGGGGAGAAGCTGCTGGAGCTGTGGCTGCCGAGTACGGCCCCGGTCCGGGTCCGCGGGCTGCGTGCTCTCGACGGCGCCTCGCTGCTCCCGGCTCCGCCGGACCGCCGCCCCCGGTGGACCGTCTACGGCAGCAGCATCACCCACGGCTTCGCCGTTCCGCCCGCCTCGCCGGCGAGCACCTGGCCGGCCGTCGCGGCCCGGCTGCTCGGACGGAATGTCACCAACCTGGGCTTCGGTGGAGCCTGCCTGCTCGATCCGCTGGTGGCCCGGATGATCGGTGAGCGCACAACTGACCACATCACCCTGGAAATCGGGATAAACGTCCACAATACCGCCGCTCTGCGCGAGCGCACCCTCGCTCCTTCCCTCCATGGATTCCTGGCCACAATCCGGTCACTCCAGCCCCAGGTTCCGATCACCGTTCTCGGCCCGGTGTACGGCGGGGAGCGCGAGGACTCGGCGGTCGCCTGTCGTCTCAACGCGGACGGGAGCGGAGTGGAGGTGGAGGGAGATCTGACGCTGCGCCAGATACGGCGTATTTTCAAAGACACCGTGGATGTTCTGAAAAGGCGCGGTGACAGGGCTCTGACCTGGATGAATGGCTGTGAACTGTTCGGTCGGGAGGATGCGGCGGCGGGCGGCCTGTCGGACGGACTCCATCCGGATGTGCGCTCCCAGTGGCTGATGGGGGAGCGTTTCGCGGGGATCGAGAGCGCTCGCTGAGGGCGCGCGAGCGGGGGTGCGCGGGCCCTGAGCCGGGGGCGTGCAGGGGGAGTGAAGTGCTGAAACAGCCAGTCGATCACTCGTCCGAAAGCGTACGCAACCAATCCGAATTGCGGACAACCCATTGACGTGACGTATCCGTCTGATCACTCTTGGGTTGAGCAATTCGTTGCGAGGGGACGTCGAGGGCGCCGGCGGCAGTAGCCGCATCCGGCTGTCCTTGGCGAGTGCGAATTGTGTCGGCGCTGGTCAGGGCCAATGCGTCGAGGCTGGGTGGCGGGACTCCGTATCGCGCTCGAGGCGAGCACGGCGTCTCGCCACCCATTCGTTGTCCAGCGGGGCCTGCGGCGGCGTTCGTCCCCCCAGCGGTCTGGACCGCGGGGGACCGCCGGGGATCACCGGGGACTGCCCGTCCCCCGGATCCGCTTGTTCTGTTTGTCGGTTGAACCGATGAGCTAGCGAATGGCCACCGGTGCCACCGGCGCTCCGACCGCGCCTGTGAACGGCTCGGGCGGCGCCGTCAGCAGGAATTCGTACACCCCGTCGTCGGCGCACTCCGCCGCCAGCTGCTCCAGATTCCAGTTCTGACCCTGCATCATCCCCATCTCCACCAGGTCCAGCGCATGGACCGGCAGGTACAGACCGTCGACCTCGGGCGGGAAGATCTCAAAGGTGAGGGTGTCATTGGCGACCGCGGCGACGTCCCTGGTGTGGAACCACTCGGGGGTGTGCAGCGACAGCCCGGGGGAGGGGAAGGCGTAGGAGTCGCGGTCGCCGCCCAGGTAGAGCTGGATCTGGCCGGTGCGCACCAGGACCACGTCCCCCGCCCGTACCGTCGTCCGCGCCAACTCCTCGCCGGCGGCCAGGTCCTCGGGGGTGACCGCGTGGTCGCCGGGCAGCCGGTCGACGCCCCGGGCGCGGGCGACGTCCAGCAGTACGCCGCGGCTGACGACCGGCGGGGCCTTCTCCATGCCGCTGTACTCGGCCCCCTCCTGCGCCGTGATCGTGGCCGCCGGGCGGTTGTTGTAGATCCGTCCGCCGTGGCTGACATGGCCCAGGCCGTCCCAGTGGGTGCCGGCCTGCAGGCCCATGGTCACCACGTCGTCGCTGGTGGCGATGGAACCGGGCTCGAACATCTCCCAGTTGAGCGCCACCATGGTGTGCAGCGGGTTGACCCGGCCCTGGATCATCCCGGTCTGCACGCCGTACTGCTGCAGTGGCAGGGCGAGCGGGATGCGGCGGCCGGTGCGCACTGTCGCCGCGGCGGCCCTGACCACCTCCGGGGTGATCAGGTTGAGGGTGCCGATCTCGTCGTCGGCGCCCCAGCGGCCCCAGTTGTTGACGCGCTTGGCGATGTCGCGGAACTCGTCGAAGTCGGTGAGTGCGGGCATGTGCGGCCTCCCCTGCTCTGTTTCTGACAATGCGTCAGGACTGTTGCGCGGCGCGATCCCGTACCTAGAATCTAACGGTCCGTCAGATTCCTGAGGAGGGCTGCGACGTGGGCGAGTTCCTGCACGGCAAGGTGGTGGCGGTGACCGGCGCCGGACGCGGCATCGGACGTGCGGTCGCGCTGGCCTGCGCGGCGGAGGGCGCCAGGGTCGTGGTGAACGACTACGGGGTCGGCATCGAGGGCGGCGACCCGACCAGCGAGGTAGCCGACGGCGTGGTGAAGGAGATCCAGTCGGCCGGGGGAGAAGCCGTCGCCGTCGCCGACGACGTCTCCACCATGGCCGGCGGGGAACGCGTGGTCAGGGTCGCCGTGGACACCTGGGGCAGGCTGGACGGGGCGGTCTGCGTCGCCGGAATCCTGCGCGAGCGGATGCTCTTCAACATGTCCGAGGAGGAGTGGGACCCGGTGCTGGCCACCCACCTCAAGGGCACCTTCACCGTCTTCCGGGCCGCCTCGGCGCTGATGCGCCGTCAGGGCAGCGGCAGACTCATCGGGTTCACCAGCGGCAACCACACCGGGAGCGTCAGCCAGGCCAATTACAGCGCGGCCAAGGGCGGCATCATCTCCCTGGTCCGCAGCGCCGCGCTCGGCCTGCACAAGTACGGGGTCACCGCCAACTGCGTGGCCCCGGTGGCCAGGACCCGGATGTCCGCCAACGTCCCGATGGAACTGAAGGAGATCGGGGAGCCCGAGGACGTCGCCGCGCTGGTCGTCTATCTGCTGTCCGACCGGGCCGCCGACATCACCGGGCAGGTCTACACCGTCGCCGGGCCCAGGATCGCCGTCTGGGCGCAGCCCCGTGAACTCCGCTCCGTGCACGCGGAAGGGGCCGGGGCCGACGGGATCTCCTGGACGCCGCAGCGCATCGCCGACGTGCTCCCCGGTGCGGTCGGCACCGACCCGATGCCGATGCTGGCCCAGCTGGAGGCCATGGCCAAGGCCGCGGCCGCGCAGCAGCGCCCCAACGCCTGAGAGGCCCGCGACCACCCATGGACTTCTCCTTCAGCGCCGCCGACGAGGCGTTCCGCGTCCGCGCCCGCGACTGGCTCGCCGAGCGCCTCGGCGACGGCCGCCCCTTCGCCGATCTGCGCACCGCTCAGCGCTTTGACCCCGACCGCCGCCGCGCCTGGGAGCGCGAACTCGGCAGCGGCGGCTGGATCGGCCTGGGCTGGCCCGAGCCGGCCGGAACCCGGCCCGGTACGGGCGAACCCGCGACTCCCCTCTCCCGCCAGGTCGTCTGGGCCGAGGAGTACGCCCGCGCCGCCGGCCCGGCCCCGCTGGGCATCGTCGGCGAGCAGCTGCTCGCCCCCACCCTGCTTCGGCACGGCAGCGACGACCAGCGCAAACGCTTTCTGCCGCCGATCGCGAGCGGCGAAGAGCTCTGGTGCCAGGGCTACAGCGAACCTGGCGCCGGCTCCGACCTGGCCGCCGTCCGCACCACCGGAACCCTTGCCCCAGACGGGAGTTGGCGGGTCACCGGCCAGAAGACCTGGACCTCGCTGTCCCAGTGGGCCGACTGGTGCTTCGTGCTGGCCCGTACCGAGCCGGGGTCGCAGCGCCACCACGGGCTCAGCCTGCTGCTGCTCCCGATGGACCAGCCGGGACGGATCGAGGTGCGCCCGATCCGGCAGTTGGACGGCGACTCCGAGTTCAGCGAGGTCTTCTTCGACGGGGCCGAGGCCGCCGCGGACCACGTCCTGGGCGAGGCGGGCGACGGCTGGCGGGTCGCCATGGACCTGCTGTCGTTCGAGCGCGGCGTCGGCATGCTGGCCCGACAGATCGGCTACGCCCGGGAGTTGGACGGCGTGCTCGCGCTGGCCCGAGCCTCCGGCGCCGTCGACGACCCGGTGCTGCGCGAGCGGCTCACCCGGCAGTGGGCCGAACTGCACGTCATGCGCTGCAATGCGCTGCGCACCCTGGGGACGGCCGAGCCGGGCACCGCCGCCGTGGCCAAGCTGGTCTGGGGCGGCTGGCACCAGCGGCTCGGCGAACTGTCCCTGCAGGTACAGGGAGCGTCAGCGGCCCTCGGCCGCGGACCGCACCAGGCCGACGCCTATCGGCTGACGCAGAGTCAGCACCGGATGCTCTTCTCCCGCGCCGACACCCTCTACGGCGGCAGCGACCAGATCCAGCGCAACCTCATCGCCGAGCGCGTCCTCGGCCTGCCCCGAGAAAGCAGGACCCGTTCATGAGCGCCACTTCCGGCACACCCACAGCCCCTGACGCCCCACCGACCCGACTGTTCGTCAACGGGGCCTGGCGCGAGGGCGGGGACGGCAGCTACCCGGTCGTCGACCCGTCCACCGAGCGGATCGTCGGCCGGGCCCCGGAGGCCTCGGCCGCCGATGTGGAGGCGGCCGTGGCGGCCGCCAGGGCGGCGTTCGACGGGTGGTCCCGGACCAGCCCGGCCGAGCGCGCCGCCGTCCTGGACCGGATCGCGGACGTCCTGCTCGCCCGCAACGACGACTTCGTCCCGCTGCTGCAGGCCGAGACCGGGGCCACCATCAGGGTGGCCTCGGCGATGCAGGTCCCGGTCGCGGCCGAGCGCTTCCGCCGCTACGCCCGCGGCGCCCTCGAACCGGGCGTCAGCGCCCTGGTCCCGCAGCCGGTGGCCGCAACGCCGCTGGCCGCAGGGGGGTTGACCAGCGCGGTCGCGGCCCGCCGGCCGGTGGGCGTGGTCGGCTGCATCACCTCCTACAACTTCCCCATCGTCAACCTGGCCGGGAAGCTCGCCCCGGCGCTGGCGGCCGGCAACACCGTCGTGGCCAAGCCCGCACCGCAGGACCCGCTGGGCTGCCTCAAGCTGGGCGAGGTCTTCGAGGAGGCCGGGGCGCCGCCCGGGATCTTCAACGTGGTCACCGGCTCCGGCGCGACCACCGGCGCCGCACTGGTCGCCTCCCCGGACGTCGACATGATCAGCTTCACCGGCTCGACCGCGGTCGGCCGCAGGATCGCCGCCGACGGCGGGCACACCATGAAGCGGATGCTGCTGGAGCTCGGCGGCAAGGGCGCGGGCATCGTCCTGGAGGACGCCGACCTGCGGGCCGCGGTCGCCGCCATCGGCTCGGCCTGGTCCTTCCACTCCGGGCAGATCTGCACCGCACCCACCCGGGTGCTGGTCCACGAGTCCCGCCATGACGAGGTGGTGGCCGCCCTGGCCGCCTACGCCGCCGCGCTGACCGTCGGCGACCCGCTGTCGCCCGACACCGTCGTCGGCCCGGTCATCAGCGCGCTGCACCGCGACCGGGTCGAGGGCTATATCGCCGGGGCACTGGCCGAGGGCGCCCGGCTGGTCTGCGGCGGCACCCGCAAGGAGCACGCCGACGGCTTCCCGGTCTTCCCCGACACCGGCTTCTATGTCGCGCCGACCCTGCTCGCCGACGTCACCCCGGCCATGACCATCGCCCGCGAGGAGGTCTTCGGCCCGGTCGTGGTGGTGATCCCGTTCCGGGACGAGGAGGAGGCCATAGCCATCGCCAACTCCACCGAGTTCGGCCTGTACGACTACGTCTTCTCCGCCGACACAGCCCGCGCCTACGCCCTCGCGGCCCGGCTGCGGACCGGCCATGTCGGCATCAACACCGCCCAGCGCAACATGGAGGCCCCCTTCGGCGGCTTCAAGCAGAGCGGTGTCGGCCGCGACGGCGGCTCCTACGGGCTGCAGGCCTACAGCGAGGTCCAGGCCGTCATCTGGGCTTGCTGAGACTGCGCTTCCCGAAAAGAAGGATTGGCAGTCCTAGCAATAGAACTGAGGGGTAGTCACATGAAAGGCGTCATCTTCGACGGCAAGGCGGCCCAGGTCGTGGACGACCTGGAGGTCCGCGACCCCGGTATCGGCGAGGTGCTGGTACGGATCGCCGCCGCCGGGCTCTGTCACAGCGACCTGTCCGTGATCGACGGCACCATCCCCTTCCCGGTCCCGGTCGTGCTCGGCCACGAGGGCGCCGGCACGGTCGAGGCCGTCGGCCCCGGCGTCACCCACGTCCAGCCCGGCGACCATGTGGCGCTGTCCACCCTCGCCAACTGCGGCACCTGCGTCGAGTGCGGGCGGGGGCGGCCCACCATGTGCCGCAAGGCCATCGGCTCCCCCGGCAAGCCCTTCACCCGCCGGTCCGAACCCGGCACCCCCCTCTACAACTTCGCCTCCACCTCGGTCTTCGCCGAACGCACCGTGGTGAAGGCGGTCCAGGCGGTGCGGATCGACCCGGCCATCCCGTTCACCTCCGCCGCGCTGATCGGCTGCGGGGTACTGACCGGGGTGGGCGCGGTGCTCAACCGGGCCCGGGTCGGCATCGGCGACACCGTCGCGGTCATCGGCTGCGGCGGGATCGGCCTCAACGTCATCCAGGGCGCGAGGCTGGCCGGCGCCTCCCGGATCGTCGCGGTGGACGCGGTCGCCGAGAAGGAGGCGGCGGCGCGCGTCTTCGGGGCGACGGACTTCGTGGACGCGCGGGCCGTCACCGACACGGTCGAGGCGGTCAAGGCGCTGCTGCCGGAAGGGGTGGACCACGCCTTCGAGTGCGTCGGGGCAGTGGCTCTGGTCCGCCAGGCCGTGGACCTGCTCAACCGGCACGGGCAGGCGGTGCTGCTGGGGATGACCCGGCCGGAGGCGGAGGCGTCGTTCCGCCCGGCGGAGATGTTCCTGGACAAGTCCATCCTGGGCTGCCGCTACGGGTCGTCCCGACCCCAGGTGGACATCGCGCTCTACGCTTCGCTGTACGGCGAGGGGCGGTTGCTCTTGGACGAACTCGTCACGGAGGTCTTCCCGGTGGACGAGTTCGAGGTCGCGGCGGAGGCTACGCACGGCGGGAAGGTGGCTCGGGCGGTACTCGCGTTCTGACCGTCGGTGGTGGTTCCTGTTCGCGCAGTTCCCCGCGCCCCTGGGGGTAGGGGCGCGGGGAACTGCGCGAACAACCATGCACCACCCGCACCGTCCAACGCCCCCGGTGGCAGAATATTGGCGGACACTGTCATTCCAGCCACTCGAAACCGCTTGCGACGCCCACGAGAATCATGGCTGTGACCGATCAGCAGACAGCCCCCGCCGCCACCACGACCGCCGCCACACCCCGTACCCCACGCCTGCACTATGCGTGGATCATCGCCGCGGTCTGCCTGCTCGTCCTGCTCGGCGCAGCCGGTTTCCGGTCCACGCCGGCGCTGCTCATGGAGCCGCTGAACACGGAGTTCGGCTGGTCGCACGGCGTCATCTCGGCCGCCGTCTCGGTCAACATGGTGCTCAACGGCCTGACCGCGCCCTTCGCCGCCGCGCTGATGGACCGCTTCGGCATCCGCAGGGTCGCCGCCGTCGCGCTGACCATGATGGCGGTCGGCGCCGGAGCGACCGTGTACATGGACGCGCCCTGGCAGATGATGCTGTGCTGGGGCGTCCTGGTCGGCATCGGCAGCGGGTCCATGGCGCTGGCCTTCACCGCGACCATCACCGGCCGCTGGTTCCTGGCCCGGCGCGGGCTGGTCACCGGCGTGCTGACGGCCGCCAGCGCCGCCGGGAACCTGGTCTTCCTGCCCATCCTGGCCTGGCTGATCAGCGCCTACGGCTGGCGCAGCGCCTCCCTCACCGTCGGCTGCTGCTCGCTCGCGGTCGTCCCGATCGTGCTGATGCTGCTCCGCGAGCGCCCGTCCGACCTTGGCCTGCTGCCCTACGGGCAGACCGCGCCCGACCCGGACCAACCCGTCGCCGCTGCCGCGGAACCCAAGGGGCTGCGGGCGCTGCGGCTGCTCCGCCAGGCCGCCCGGACCAGGCCGTTCTGGTTGCTGGCCGGGTCCTTCGCGATCTGCGGGGCGACCACCAACGGCCTGGTCGGGACGCACTTCATCCCGGCAGCCGGTGACCACGGCATGGTGGAGACCACGGCCGCGAGCCTGCTCGCCCTGGTCGGGGTGTTCGACGTGGTCGGCACGGTCTTCTCGGGCTGGCTGACCGACCGTCTGGACTCCCGCAAGCTGCTGGGCGCGTACTACCTGCTGCGCGGCGCCTCGCTGCTGTTCCTGCCGGCGCTGTTCGCCCGTACCGTGCACCCCAGCATGGTGGTCTTCATCGTGTTCTACGGCCTGGACTGGGTCGCCACGGTGCCGCCGACCATCGCCCTGTGCCGGGAGTGGTTCGGCGAGGACGCGCCGATCGTCTTCGGCTGGGTGTTCTGCGGCCATCAGGTCGGCGCGGCCCTGGTCGCCTTCGGCGCCGGGATGGTCCGGGACCAGCTGGGCAGCTACGACGCGGCCTGGTACGGCGCGGGCGCGCTGTGCGTGATCGCGGCGAGCTGCGCCCTGCTGCTCCGCAGCAAGCCGTCGCTCCCGCCGGCAACTGTCCCGCTCACGGCGTGAGTTCGCCGAAGCCGCCGCGGTAGAAGAGCAGCGGCCCGACGTCGGCCCGCCCCACCGACAGCTCGCAGACCCGTCCGAGGACGATCAGATGGTCGCCGCCGACGTGCACGGCGTGGATGGTGCAGTCGATCCAGGCCAGCGCGTCGGCTATGCGCGGCGCCCCGGTGCCGGGAGAGGGGCTCCACTCCACGCCGGCGAACTTGTCGGCGCCGGAGGCGCTGCTCACCGCGAAGGTGCGGCAGAGCCCGCCCTGGTCGGCGGCGAGGACGCTCACGCAGAAGCTGCCCGCGTGGGCGATCCTGGGCCAGGAGGCCGAGGTCCGGGCGACGTTGAAGCTCACCAGCGGTGGGTCCAGCGACAGCGAGGAGAAGGACTGGCAGGCGAAGCCGGCCGGCGTGTCGTCCGCGGCCAGGGCGCTGATCACGGTGACGCCGGTGCAGAAGTGGCCCAGTACGGAGCGCATCAGCAGCGGGTCGGCGACCGCGTCGGGCAGGCGCTCGTCCGGCCCCACGGCGCGCAGCGGCGGTACGGCGGGCACCACGGGATCCGCCTCGGCCGGCAGTGCGGCTGACGCGCGGAGGTACCGGATGGCGGCGACCGCCATGCCCTCGTGGCCCATTGCTGCCTCGCAGAGGTCTCGTCCCAGAACGGGGGTTCCGGTCTCCATTGAACCTGACGGATCGTCAGATGAGAAGGGTGACTTTACCCCTTGACGGCGATGATCAGGCGCTGCGTAGTGTGGGCGTGCGGTTCTGGGGAGAACCGGGCGAGGGGTACAGGAATGAACCAGCAGGTCAAGCGATGGATACAGGCGCTGGGCGCGGTGTTCGGGGTGCTGTTGCTCCTCGGCGCCGACGACCTGTACGCCAGCGGGGTCCTCTCGCAGACCAACGGGGGCCCGGGCGGATCACAGCCGGTGCTCTGGGATCTGGCGCTGGGACGGTTGCCCCGCATCGCCGTCGAGACGGTCGTCGTGCTGGCCCTGCTCGCGTTGGCGCGGCTGGTGAGCCGTCGGCTGCTGCACGGGCGCTTCGCGATCGCAGTGGCGGTCCTGCTGCTCCTGCTCGCCTCGTACCTCGACGTCTGGTACCAGTTCGGGGGTAACGGCTCCCTCGGCGGGCCGGGACTGGCCTGGGGCCTGACCAACGATCTGGACAGCGCCGCCGTCCCCATGATCGCCGGGGCCTGGCTGCTCTGGGGCCGACGCGCGAAGCCGAAGACCGACCTGATCGCCACCGCCGTGCCTGGGGTCTGGGACGGCGGCGGCAGCGTGCTCCGGTTCGAACCGGACGGGGTGTTCACCCTCACCCGGGGCAGCCTGGTCTCCGTCGCCGGGCTGTGGGAGCCGGGCCCGGACGCGCAGCCGCAGATCGTGCTGAAGGTCGACTCGTCCACCGATCTGGGCCACGGCTGGCAGGCGACCCTGCTCGACCTGGAGCTGCGCGGGCACACGGCGCGGCTGCACTCCGGGATGGGGGTGTCCTACCTGCGCCGTGAGCCCGAGCTGGTGCTTGCCGACAACGCCGGCTACCTCGGCGCCGTCGAGGTGCTGGAGGCCTGACGGGTTCACCCCCCCGCGGATCACCTCCCCTGGAACCGCGGCGGTCGCCGCTCGACGAAGGCCCGTACCCCCTCCGGTGCGTCCAGCGTGGTCATATTGATCTCCTGTGCGGTCGCCTCAGCCGCGAAGGCCGTCGCCCGGTCCGACTCCAGCGATGCGTTGACCAGCCGTTTGGTCATCGCCAGGGCCCGGGTGGGCCCGGCCGCCAGCCGCTCGGCCCAGTCCCGCGCGGTCTTCTCCAACTCCTCGGCCGGGACGACCAGGTTGACCAGCCCCATCCGCTCCGCGTCCGCGGCCGACAGCTTGTCACCGAAGAACAGCAGCTCCTTGGCCCGCTGCGGGCCGACCAGCCGCGGCAGCAGATAGGCCCCGCCGCCGTCCGGGACCAGACCGCGCCGTACGAAAGCCTCGACAAAGCTCGCCTGATCGCTCGCCAGGACCAGGTCGCAGGCCAGCGCCAGGTGTACGCCGACACCCGCCGCGGTGCCGTTCACCGCCGCCAGGACCGGCTTCTCGCAGTCCAGCACCGCCGCGACCATGCGCTGCACCCCGTTCCGCAGCATCCGCTCGACATCGCCGGGCACCGGCGGCCCCGCAGCGGGGGCACCGGACCGCAGGTCCGCGCCGGAGCAGAAGCCCCGCCCCGCGCCGGTCAGCACCACCGCCCGGACGGACGGGTCGGCGGAGGCGCCGGCCAGCTCGGTGATCAGCAGTTCGCGCAGCTCGGCGGTGATCGCGTTCAGCGTCTCGGGCCGGTTCAGGGTCAGCCACAGCACCCCGCCCTCACGGGTGACCAGCAGCGGGCCGCTCACCGGCACACCGCCAGCGCGTCCAGGGCGACCACGCCCTTGCCGCGCTCCAGCACCATCAGCGGGTTGATGTCCAGCTCGGCCAGCTCGCCGTCCAGCTCGACGGCCATCCGCTGCACCCGCAGCACCGCCTCCACCAGGGCGTCCACATCCATCGGCGGGCCGCCGCGCACCCCGTCCAGCAGCGGTCGGCAGCGCAGCCGGTCCAGTGCGGCCCTGACGTCGAGACAGTCGAACGGCGGCACCATCACGGCTGTGTCCGCCAGCACCTCCACCAGCACGCCGCCCATGCCGACGGTCACGGTCGGGCCGAAGGTGGGGTCCTGGGTGACGCCAATGACCATCTCCACCCCGGCCTCGACCATCTGGCACACCAGCACGCCCTCCAGCCGGGGGATCCCGGCCGCCCGGGCATTGTCGACGAGCTCGCGGAACGCCTCCCGGACCTGGCTGGCCGAGGTCAACCCGATGTGCACCAGCCCGAGTTCGGTCTTGTGGGCGACCTCGGGAGCCGAGCCCTTCAGCACCACCGGATAGCCCACCACCCCGGCCGCCCGCACCGCCCCGGCCGCGCTGGTGACCAGCTGCTCGCGCGGCACCCGCAGGCCGTAGGAGCGGAGCAGCTGCTTCGCCGCCACCTCGCTCAGCTGCTGCCCGGGCCGCAGCACCCGCTGCGCCTTGACCTTGCCCGCACAGGGTGTCCGCGGCGCGTGCTCGAACGGGCTGCGGTAGCCGGCCACGAAACGGTGGTGCTCCAGATAGGTGGCGACCGCCCGCACGCAGTTGCCGAAGGTGCGGAAGGTGGCGACCCGGGAGGAGCCGAGCAGGGTCTGCCGGTACGCGGCCTCGGTGCCGTCCGGGGAGCCCCAGACCACGCAGACCAGCTTGTCGGTGGTCTCGGCGACCTCGACCAGGTCCTGTGCCAGCTTGTCGCTCATCGGCGGGAACGGCCCGGTGATCGGGCAGATCAGCACGCCCACCGACGGGTCGGCCAGGATCGCGTCCAGGATCCTCCGGCCGCGCCAGTCGCCGACCGGATGGCCGCCGTTGTCGATCGGGTTGGCGACGCTGAGGTACTCCGGTATCCACTGGTGCAGCTCGTCCTGCTTCTGCTGCGAGAGCTGGGGCATCGTCAGGCCGGCCATCGAGGCCAGGTCGGCGAGGTGCGCGCCGGTCCCGCCGGAGATGGAGTAGACGGCGACCCCGTCGGCCTGAGGCGGCCTGGCCCGGGCCAGCAGCGCGGCGGTGTCCTGGAGCTCGTCCAGGCCGTCCACCCGGATCACCCCGAACTGCCGGAAGGCCGCGTCCACCACGTCGTCCGCGCCGGTGAGCTTGCCGGTGTGGGAGGCCGCCATCCGGGCGCCCTCCTGGGTCCGGCCGACCTTCACGGCCACCACCGGGACGCCGCGCCGCGCGGCGTGGTCGGCGGCGAGCAGGAAGGCGCGGCCGTCCTTGAGACCCTCGATGTAGGCGGCGATGGCGCCGACCTCGGGCTGGTCGGCGAACCAGCGGACGAAGTCGGCGACCTCCAGGTCGGCCTCGTTGCCGGTGGGGGCCCAGTGGCTGAGCCGGATGCCGAGGGACTGCAGCGAGAACAGCGGGCGGCCCTGGTGGCCGCTCTGGGTGATCAGCGCGATGGCCGGCCCGGTCAGGTCGTCACGGAAGCGCTCGAAGGCGTTGAGGTTGGTGTTGGGGCCGAGCAGCCGCAGCCCGGTGGGCGCCTCGGCGATCAGCCGGGCCAGCCGCTGCTGCGCCTCGGCGCCCTCGGCGCCGGTCTCGGCGAAGCCGGAGGCGAAGGCCACGGCGAACTTCACCTTGGCCTCGATCAGCTGGGGCACCACCGGCACGGGGTCGGCGAGCAGGATCACCGCCAGGTCGACCGGCTCCCCGCCGGCGACCGGCACCGAGGCCAGGTCCGGATAGCAGGGCTGCCCGTCCACCTCGGCCCGGCCCGGGTTGACCGGGTACATCCGCGCCCCGACCCGCTCGGCCCAGGCCGCCAGTTGCCGGGTGATGCCGGTGTTGGGCCGCCCCGGGGTGTCCGAGGCGCCGATCACCGCCACGCTCGACGGGCGGAAGAAGGCGTCGAGGTCGACCGGGCGCGAGCGCACCGGGCGGCCGCCGACGTCGGTCTCGTCGTCCGGGTCCAGCATGGCGGTGCCTCCGTTCCCTATATCTGACGTGCCATCAGATTACTGGCAGGAAACGCTTGCTGGAAGAGGTCGGCAGGGACCGCGGCTCTTGCGCCCAGCTCATCGCATGCGCTGAACTGACGGGATGTCAGAAACTGAGGAGAGGCTGTGACCCCGACCGACCGCCCGGAGCCCGACGCCTTCACCCGCCCCTACTGGGAGGCGGCCGCGCAGGGGCGGCTGCTGCTGCGCCGCTGCGCCTCCTGCGGCCGGGCGCACCACTACCCCCGCGAGTTCTGCCCCTACTGCTGGAGCGAGGACGTCTCCTGGGAGCAGGCATCCGGCGACGCCGTCCTCTACACCTGGTCCGTGGTGCACGCCAACGACCTGCCGCCGTTCCGCGACCGGCTGCCCTATGTCGCCGCCGTCGTGGACCTCGCCGAGGGGCCCCGGATGATGACGACGGTGGTCGGCTGCGATCCCGCGACGCTGAGCGTGGGCATGGCGTTGCATGTGAGCTCGCCCACAGGCGAGCCCGGGGACACGCCGGATCCGGCGCCGCTCGCCGCGCCCGTTTTTGTCCCGCTCCGGGATCGATGACGCAACGTCAGCGGGACGTAATACGGGGGGTGGGACTGCCGGTGAACGTGTGAGGGCCTCGTGACGACGACGCTGTGGCTCCTGTGTCCCATCACTCGATGGGGGTACCGTGACGCTGGAGACGGCTGCGCAAACAGGTGCGGCCGACAGCGTCACAAGGAGTGACCAGGAGCTACCCGCCGCCCCCAGGGCCCCACCCGTACGCGCCCCCGATCCCGCGAGGAACAAACGTCCATGTCGAGTTACGCCCGCCCCGGCTCCGACCCGTACCAGCGAGGCTCCGCCGGAGCTGCGCCAGGCACGGACAGTGACGGCGGATACGGCGTCAGCTACGACGGCTCCTACGGACAGCAGGGCGGCTACGGGCAGCAGCGCTACTACGGGGACGCCGGCTACGCCGACACCCGCTACGCCGACACCGGCTATGCGGACACTGCCTACGCGGACACGGCCTACCGGGATGTCAGCTACGCCGAACGTGCGTTCCCCGGCCCCGCGTACACCGACCCTGGCCCCGGCTCCGCCGACACACGCTTCGCCGACGCCGCGTTCCCGAGCTCCGGGTTCGCCGACTCCGGGTTCTCCGACTCGGGCTTCATCGATTCCGCCTACGGCGACTACACAGCCCCGGCCGCCCCCCGCCCCCGTACCGAGCCCCCCCGCACCGGCGGCCGGGTCGCGGCCCGTGCCGCCGCCAGGGCCCGGGCCCGCCGCAGGCGCCGGGTCCGCAACGGCTTCCTCGGGGTCGGCTCGGTGGCCGCCGTCGCGGTCATCGCCATGGCCGGCCTGGTGCACCCCAACACCGCGAAGACGGCCACCGCCGCCATCGCCCAGACCAGCGCGCCGGTGACCACCAGCCAGCGCAGCAACCCGGCCGACACCTCCCGTTCCACCAACCGGGCGACCCCCGCGGCCGCGCTCGCCCAGCTCCCCGGCCTCGGCGCGAGCTTCCGCAAGCAGATCCCCGCCAACGCCCAGCAGGTCCTGCTGGTGTCCGGCACCGGCAAGAACGCCAGCACCGGCACCGCCACCCTCTACACCCGCACCGCCGACGGCAGCTGGCTGGCGGGTACGGCCTGGCCCTCCCACAACGCCCTGGACGGCTGGACCACCCACCACATGGAGGGTGACCTGCACAGCCCGATCGGCGTCTACTCGCTCACCGACGCCGGCGGCCTGGACGCCAACCCGGGCACCAAGCTCCCCTACATCCACTCCTCGGCCTTCAAGGCCCTGGGCACCGGCTTCGAGGGCGAGTCGCTGGCCGACGCCTTCGACTACGTGGTCGCCATCAACTACAACCACGTAGCCGGGACCAGTCCGCTCTCCGCCGAGCGCCCGCTCGGTGCGAACCGCGGCGGCGGCATCTGGGTCCACGTCGACCACGGCGGCCCGACCCACGGCTGCGTCAGCCTGGCCAAGGCGGACATGGCCATACTGCTCAAGGACCTGGACCCGTCCAAGCACCCCGTCATCGTGATGGGCGACGCGGCCTCGCTCGCCGCCTGACCCTGCCGGGGAGGCGCCTGACTCTGCCGGGGAGGCCAGTCGCCGTACGGAACTTGTCCGGCCCCTACAGCATCCCCCCTCGGATACTGTCCCAGGCAGTGCCCGGTGACCGGTCGGTAACCGGCTTGAGTGGAGACATGACTGGTTCCCGCATCGTCGCGCTCGGCCACTACCAGCCGCCGAAGGTCCTCACCAACGACGACCTCGCCAAACTGGTGGACACCGACGACGAGTGGATCCGCAGCCGCGTCGGCATCCGCACCCGCCACATCGCCGAGGGCGAGAGCGTCACCGACCTGGCCTTTCGGGCTGCCGAGAAGGCCCTGGCCACCAGCGGCTTCGACGCGTCCACGATCGACCTGGTCGTCGTCGCCACCTGTACCGCCATCGACCGCAGCCCGAACACGGCCGCGCAGGTGGCCGCCCGCCTGGGCATCGCCGCCCCGGCGGCCTACGACATCAACACCGTCTGCTCGGGCTTCTCCTACGCCCTGGCCACCGCGGACCACGCGATCCGCGCCGGCGCGGCGACCCGCGCGCTGGTCATCGGAGCGGAGAAGATGACCGACGTGCTCGACTGGACCGACCGCAGCACCTGCGTGATCTTCGGCGACGGCGCCGGCGCCGCAGTGGTGGAGGCATCCGAGGAGGCCGGAATCGGCCCGGTCGTCTGGGGCTCCGACCCGTCCAAGAGCGACGCGGTCCGCATCGACGGCTGGGACCCCACGATCACCCAGCAGGGGCAGGCGGTGTTCCGCTGGGCCACCACCCAGATCGCCCCGCTGGCCGCCCAGGCCTGCGAGAAGGCCGGCATCGCCCCCGCCGACCTGGAGGGCTTCGTCCCGCACCAGGCCAACCTGCGCATCATCGACGCCATCGCCGCGAAGATCGGCGCGCCCAACGCGGTCGTCGCCCGCGACGTCGTCGACTCCGGCAACACCTCCGCCGCCTCCATCCCGCTGGCCCTCTCCAAACTGGTCGAACGCGGCGAGCTGCGCTCCGGCGCGCCCGTGCTGCTGCTCGGCTTCGGCGGCGGCCTCGCCTACGCAGGCCAGGTCGTCCGCTGCCCCTGACGGGGTCGCACGGATGCACGGACCGCGCTGGTAGCGCCGCACGCCTGCAACGGCAACGCCCGTGCCGCGACCTCGCCCACCGTCTCCCGGGCTCCGCCCGGAAAGAAGGCGCTTCGCGCCGGCAACTGGGGCGGGGGTGGGCTGCTCCGGCGCGGAGCGTGCGGCGGTGGGCGGGGGTGGCGCTCCACGCGTGCAACGGCAGCGTGCGGTGGGGCGAGTTGCCCGCCGTCTCCCGGGCTCGCGCCCGGACAGAAGCGGCTTCGCCGCGCGACAAGGGCCGGGGGCGGCCCGGGTCCGGCGCGGAGCGTGCGGGGGGGCGCGGGGCTGGCCGAGTTCACCGTTTTGGGGTCACTCGACCTACTTTGGGGATGCTCCTATAGATGTCAAGTGGGTTGGGTGGGTTCGGGTTGGGGTGTGTTGTGGCTGGTCAGGGCGTGGTAGACCTCGCGGGCGATGA